>JBCDDO010000238.1:0-5147 GCA_039180245.1 Pseudomonadota bacterium
CTGAGCGCGGGCCGGCAATATCGGGCGCGCAGAGCGTGTTGGCCCGCCGTCCCCGGCCGAGTTGCCTGGCCCGGCCGGGGCCTTGCCCTCCTCGGCCGGATCGACGTGCGAAAAACCTTGCCGCCGCGCTGCTCCCCGGGCTGTCCATTGCCTTTACTCGGGCGCCTTGCGCCATGGGGCGTGCCACAGGCCCAAACTGGGGCAAAGGTGGACGCACCGGGTCTGCGCTGCGGCGCCAGCCGGGGCGTCGCGCGAGACAGATCGGGCGGCGCCCGCCGGGCCGGTGTCAGACACGCTTGCCCGCGGCCTCATCGGCCCGGCCCACATTGCGCGCAGCCTGGGCCAAATCGCGCAAAGGCAGCGTGCAGATCAGCCGGCGCTGGCTCTGCTCGGTGTCGGTCTCGATGTCGAGCACGCCGCCCTCAAGCCGCGCCTGGCGCTGCAACAGCGCCCCGGCCAGCCCGGTGCCGCCATTGGCCTTATCCTCCGACAAGGGGCCGGTGGCCGACAGGATCAACCGGTCGCCGTCGCGCGCGATGCGCAGATGGATCTGAATGGCCGGGGTGGCGGCCATCTCGCTGAGCATATTGTGCAGGAATTGCCGCAGCCGCCGATGCGACAGCCCGGGCAGATCGCCATCGACCGCCAGATCGGCGGTCACCGACAGCTCCTGCGCGTTGACGATGCGCTGGACGGCGCGCAGCAGCGCCGGCAGCTCCTGGGCCGAGACCGGGCGCGCCTCATCCTCGGCCTCGGCGGACGGCCGCCGCGACAGGCCGCGCACCCCGACCTGCATGCCGCTCAACAGATCAGCGATTTCGGTGCTGAGCTCGGGATCCAGCCGGTCGGAGATCCGCGCCAGCCGCGACAGCCCTTGCTCAAGACGCCCGCGCGCATCCGCCTCGCGGTCCAAAAACAGCGTCCGCTCCGTCTCCAGATCGGCCACCGCCTCGCGCAGCTCGGCCTGCATGCGCTCGCGGTCGGTCTCATCGCAAAAGCTGGTCAGGGTCGAGCCGTCGGGCAACGGGGCAAACTGCGCCCGCACGATCCGCCCATCCTGCAACAACAGCCGCGCATACCAGGAAGCGCGCGCATCCTCGGCGGTGGCAAAATCGCGCAGACGCGACCAGACCGGGCTCGGCTCGCTGAGCGCCGCCCAGCGCTCGATCAGCTGGCTGATATGCGGCGTGTCGCCATCCAGCGCCGGCGAAAACCGCCAGACCCCGTCAAAGGCGGTGTTGGCAAAAGCCAGCGTGCCATCGGCGCGAAACAGCGCCACCGCATCGGGCAGCCGGTCCAGCACCGCCTTTTGGGTCTCGATCTCGGCGCGGTAGCGGCGTTCGAGCATGACCGAGGAGGAGATGTCCTCAAAGAGGAACGCGATGGCGCCCTGTGGATGCGGCTGGCCCGACACCTGCAGCGTCTGGCCCGAAGGCAGCACCCAATCCTCGGCATAGCTTGCCTCTTCGGCGTCGCGCTCCAGCGCGGTCAGCTTGCGCCGCCAGGCCATGAAATCGGGCTGGTCGGGCATCTGCCGGTTCTCGCGCAGCTTTTCGAGGAAATCGCGCAGCGAGGGGCGGGTTGCCAGCCAGGCCGGGTCGAGCTTGAGAATATCCGAGATCGCCGGGTTGAAGAGGCCCAGCCGCCGGTTGCGGTCAAAAACCGCAAGCCCGGTCGGCAGATGCGCAAAGGTCTCGGTGAGCGTTTCGATGAAGCGCTTGAGCGCTGCCTCGGCACGCACCGTGGGTCCGGCATCCAGGGCAATGCCGATCACCTCATCCCCGCTTTCGGCCTCGATCACGTCATACCAATGCTGGCCGTCGAGATCGCGGTTCAGCGACACCCGGCGGGCCGGCTGGCCGGTCAGCGAGCTCTTCGCAAGATCGGCGGGCTGCGAAAACATCGACCGGCAGCCCGGATCGGCGGCATGGTCCAGCGTCTCGGCCAGCGCCTGATAGCTCTGATTGGCCCAGCGCAGCCGGCCGTCGCGGTCGCGACGCCAGAGACAGACCGGCGCCCAATCGACCAGGTCCGAGGTCGCTCCGGCCTCGGCGACCAGCCGCTCCAGCTCCGCCTCGGCGGATTTCAGCGCTTGTCGTGCCGCAGTTGCATCGCGCAGGGTCAGGCAGGCCAGGGCGCCACGCAGCGTGCCATGCACCTCCAAATGGCGCCCGGTCTCGTCGGGAAACTCACCCATAAAGGGCGCACCCTCGCCCAGAAAGGCCTCGAATTGCTGCGCCAAGACCGGGGCGGCCGCCGGCACCAGCGCCGGCCCGCGATGCGCGCTGGGCGGTTCGGTCGGATTGACCGCCCGCACCGACATCCACAGTCGCAGCCGGTCGGCCGGATCGCCCTCGCGGCCCAATCGCGCAAGCAGCGCCCGGCCCGCCGGATTGGCGCGCTGCAGGGCACGGCCACGGAACATGAAGACCGCATCCGCACCCAGATCGTCGACATCAGCGCCGTCGCCAGGGTCTGCGCGCAGCGCCCGCCGCCGCATGTCCAGCAGCAGGGCACCGGCGCCGATGCCGGCCCCCGCCAGGGCCGCCAACAGACCAACCATCAAGCCAGGCATATCCGTCGCCAGCCCGCACATCAGTGCACAGGCTGTGGTCACCACGTCGGGATCGTCCATTTACGCCTCCCAAGGTTACTCAACCTCAGGTAGATCGCTCAATGGTTAACAAAGGGTTAACAAATGGGCAGGGCGTGGTGGGAAAAGAAGATCGACCGCATAGGTGTGCAACGGGCAGAGCCCGGCATCACTGCGGCTAAACATGAGCGTAACTCCAAAACGTACTGCAAAACAAGCGTGTTTTGCATGCTGGGCAAACCCGTGCGTCGCGCCGGGCGGTTTTTTGCCGCGGGGTTGGTTTCTCTTCAACCGCATCGGGCAGAGGCACGGCCCGGCGGACGGCGGCCCTCGCCACGGCGTTGACGCGGCCAAGGCCGCACAGTCGTCATCCCGGCAAAGGCGAAAACGGCTCATTCGCCCCAAGCGGACCGCGCACCGCTGCGCGCGGCGCCTCAAGCTGGCTTCGAAGCCACAAAACCTCGACGATTGCACCGGGTGGACGCGCCAGCTCGGGATCGACCCCGCGTGGCGGGCCAGGGCGATAGCGCTCTTCAGGGATCACCAGATCCGGCCCGGTATCCTGGGCAGGATCGGACAGGCCAACGCCAGGCAAGCCAGACCCGGATAAGCCAACCCCGGGCAAGCCAGCCCCGGATAAGCCAGGACCGGGTAGGCCAGGACCGGGCAGGCCGGGATCGGCAAAGCGCCCGCCGATCACCGCCGCGGCGCCATCCGAGCCATTGGTGAAGGTCACCTCGGCGCCCATGCGCTCCAGCAGGGTCTTGGCGATGAAAAGCCCCAGCCCCATCCCCTCATAGCCCGGGCGCTCGCCGCTTTGCGGTTTGAGCTCCGGGCGGCGGCGGATGAAGGGATCGCCCAACCGGCCGACCATGTCCTCTGGATAGCCCGGGCCATCATCGCCCACCACGATGCGCAGATGCGTGTCGTCCCAATCGATGTCGATCCAGACATGGGCATCGGCGAAATCCACCGCATTCTGCACCAGGTTGCGCAGCCCGTGGATCACCTCGGGATGGCGGTGGATCGTGGGCTGGTCGGGCGCATCGCCGGGATCGGCGGGCACGCCGTCGACCCGCAGATGGATCGCCTTGCCGCGCCCGCGATGCGGCTCGGCGGCCTCTTCGACCACCGCCTCGATGGGCGCGCTGCGCATATGCCGGTCATCCTTGCCCGCCCGGCCCAATGAGCGCAGAATGTCGCGGCAGCGGTCGGTCTGCTCGCGGATCAGGGCGATGTCCTCGGCCAGATCGCCGCGATCCTTCAGCTCATGCGCAAGCTCGGCCGCGGTCAGCTTGATGGTGGCAAGCGGCGTTCCCAACTCATGCGCCGTGGCCGCAACCAGCCCGCCCAGCGCGGTCAGCCGCTGCTCGCGGGCCAGCGCCATCTGGGTGGCAATCAGCGCCTGGGACATCGAAAAGGTCTCGATCGTCACCCGCCGCGCGTACAGCGCCAGAAACACAATCGCGATCAAGAGCGCGCCCCAGGTGCCGGCCAGATAGATGTCGGGCAGGTCGAGCTGGGTGCCATCGGCAAAGCGCAGCGGCAGATGCACGGTCGCCAAAAGGGTGATCAGCGCAAGGGCCGCGCCGGCCAGCGCCAGCGTGGCGCGCAGCGTCAAAGCCGTGGCGCTGATCGTCACCGGCGCCAGCACCAGGACAGAAAACGGGTTGGTCAGCCCGCCTGTGGCGAAAAGCAGCACCGAAAGCTGAACCAGATCGAACAGCAGCGTCAGCGCGGTGTCGCGCTCGGACAGACGCTTGTTTTCGGGATGCACGACGGTCGACACGATGTTGAAGGCAACCGAGGCGGCAATCGCCGCGGCACAAAGGTTCAGCGGCAGGGTGACGGCCAGATAGATGTCGGCCAGCACCACCGTTGCCGTCTGGCCCGACACGGCAAGCCAACGCAGCATGATCAGCGTGCGCAGCCGCACCCAGTCGGACCGCGCGGCATTGGTCAGAAGCGAAAGGCCGGTGTCGCTCATGCCCGCGCCACTGTCATGCCGCCCAGATCGCGATGTCGTCTCGCATGGCAGTTCCCCTAGCATGACTGGCGCCGCTCGCAAAGCTGTGCACAGCCGACCCGTTGCCAGGATCGCCGAGACAGGCCAGATAGAGGGGTGATGTCGGTTGGATGGGCGCGCGGTCGCGTCCACCCCCTTGCAGCAGGAGAGCCCGCCCATGACCAAAACGATGCTCTTTGCCGGTGCAGCAATCGCCGGGCTGATCCTGGGCGGGGCCGGCTGGCTTGCGCTCAACGCGCAGGGCGGCGACCGGTTTGCCGAATGCCGGAACACAACCTTGGCGATCAGCGGCGACGATATCGGCGGGCCGTTCACCCTGGTCTCGGAAACCGGGGCCGAGGTGACCGAGGCCGAGGTGATCGACGGGCTGACCATCATCTATTTCGGCTACACCTATTGTCCGGATGTCTGCCCGCTCGACGCCGCGCGCAACGCCGAGGCCGCCGAGATTGCCGCCGAGAACGGGGTGGAAATGAAGCAGATCTTCATCACCATCGATCCTGAGCGCGACACGCCCGAGGCGCTGGC
>JBCDDO010000239.1:0-5145 GCA_039180245.1 Pseudomonadota bacterium
AATTGGTGCGCTGTTCCAGCCGCTGGGCCTCCAAAAGCCGCCCCTCGCCGACCAGCTGGTCGAGACGCACGCGCAGCTCATCCTTGATCGATTTGATCGCCTGGTTCAGCGTCGGCCGCGGCGTGACGTAATGCGAATTGGCATAGATCCGCACCTTATCCAGCGTGGCCATCTTCTCGCCGGTCAGCGGGTCGAATTCCTGCACCGCCTCCAGCTCCTCGCCGAAGAAGGAAAACCGCCAGGCCCGGTCCTCCAAATGCGCCGGCCACAGCTCCAGACTGTCGCCGCGCACCCGAAAGCTGCCGCGCTGAAAGGCCTGATCGTTGCGCTTGTATTGCTGGGCGACGAGATCGGCGAGCACCTTGCGCTGCTCATAGGCATGGCCGGCGATCAGATCCTGGGTCATCGCGCCATAGGTCTCGACCGCGCCGATGCCATAGATGCAGCTGACCGAGGCCACGATGATCACATCGTCGCGCTCCAACAGGGCCCGGGTGGCGGAATGGCGCATCCGGTCGATCTGTTCGTTGATCTGGCTTTCCTTTTCAATATAGGTGTCGGTGCGGGCCACATAGGCCTCGGGCTGATAATAGTCGTAGTAGGAGACGAAATACTCCACCGCGTTCTCTGGAAAGAAATTCTTGAACTCACCGTAAAGCTGCGCAGCCAGTGTCTTGTTGGGCGCAAGGATAATCGCCGGGCGCTGGGTCTCTTCGATCACCTTGGCCATGGTGAAGGTCTTGCCGGTGCCCGTCGCGCCCAACAGCACCTGATTGCGGTCCTGCGCCAGCACCCCCTCGACCAGATCGGCAATCGCTGTGGGCTGGTCGCCGGCGGGCGAAAACTCGGTCTTCATGACCAGGGGCCTGCCGCCCTCCAACTTGTCGCGCCCAAGCCCAGCCTGGCCGGGCCGCTGCGGAACGGTGACAAGAACGTCGCTTGCGCCCGTGCTCATGGCCTGTGGCTCCTTGCATCTGATGTCCGGTCAAGCCCCGTGCGGCAGTGGCGGCGGGGCAGGGCGGCTGGGACGGGCGCGCCGGGCCCAAGCCAGCCGGCCCACCGGCCGCCACGGGTTTACGGATCTTTAACCCGCGGCGGCCATTTTGCCGCCCGTTCCCGGAGAGTCAAAAGGATTGGGTAATACTCGTTAAAGGCGAGTTAACGGAAAATAATTCCATTTATGGTAATAATTTGCTTGCACTCCGCGACAATTGCCGTGTACACAGAGCTTGCAAGCAGCAAGACCGGTCACCAGGTGGTCGCAGCACCACCCACCCCACCCCTCGCTCCCTCGCGGCCGCCTGGTGACCAACCCTCTCCCCCACCCCCTCACGATCCGATAATCGAGCGCTCCGGCGCTTGCAAAACTGCGTTTGGTGACGCACATCATCTGCAACCGCGACCCGTTGTGAGGCACCGCCATGCTGGCCCGGATCTACAAACCCGCGCGCACCGCCATGCAATCTGGCCAGGCCAAAACCCGCGAATGGGTGTTGGAATTTGCGCCCGAACAGCGAAAACGCATCGATCCCTTGATGGGCTGGTCGGGGTCCGGCGATATGAACCGGCAGATCAAGCTGCGCTTTGACAGCAAGGAGGCGGCGGTCGATTACGCCCGCCATCATGGCATCGCCTATCAGGTGCAGGAGCCCAAACCGCGCAAGCCGGTGATCCGGCCCCGCGGCTATGGCGACAATTTCGCCACCACCCGGCGCCAGGGCTGGACGCATTGACCGGCCATTGCCGCGCGCCCGGCTGCGGGCAGACCGGCGATGTGAGGCCCTGCGGCGGGCAGATCAGCGCTGTTCGGGTCGGTGGCGCTCTAAGCCGCGGCGTTCGAATCGGTGGCAGCCTTCCCCGCGCCGATCAAATTGGCGCCGATCTTCGCCAGGGCGGGCAAACCCCTCGACGCCCGGGTTGCTGAGGCCGGGCCGTGGCCGCGCTGCCCGGTGACGGGCTTGCCGAGCGCTTTCCAACCCGCCCGCTGACCCTCACCCCGCCAATGCCGCAGCGGTCGGCCTGGCTGGACCTGTGCTTCGGCCTTGTGGTTCTGGCGCTGGGTCTGGCCCAGTTTGGCTATTTCGGCCCAGAGATCCTCGCCGACAGCCTGGCCGGGCCGTATGAGCGCGATCCCGGCATCGCGGTCACGGGCCTCTGCCAGAACACCCCGGTCATTGTCTGGTGCAGCCTGCAGCTGACCGCCGAAGACGGAGCGACGGCGCAGAAATTCTTCACCTATCTGGGACGGGAACCGGCCGTGTTTCACGCCGGGCGCACCGCCTCGGGCGCGCTTGTGGTGCATGAGGCGCAAGCGGCGCTGCTCAATCGCTGGCTGCTTTGGTTCGGCCTGGGCGCGCCGCTCGCAGCGCTTGCGGTCTTTGCCCTGCGCGAGGCCTGGACGCGGCGCCGGATGCGCCGGGCGCTGACAACGCTGGTCTCCGCCATACTGATCCCGGTGCCGGTGGTGATCCTGTCGGCAAAGCGCGATGGCGATGTGCTGGCGTTTCGCTACCGGCCGCTCGCCGGCGGGGCCAGCATCCGCCTGCACACAAGGTTGGACTTCGATCCGGCCGCCTATGCGCTCAAAATCGCGCCGAGCGGCCAGGGCCGGCCGATCGCGCTGGCGGTGCGCAGCAAGACAAGCCCGCCGGTGCTGGTCGATCGCGGTTTGCACAGCCTCGATCTGACCGAGGCCGAGCGGGCGCGCCTTTTGGACTGGCTCTACCCGCCGGAATGACCTTGCGCCGGCTCAGGCCGACAGCGCCTCGACCTCGGCCCGGCAGCGCACGAACTCGCCCTTGCGCTCCCAATACACGCCCAGGGTGCGGAACCGCGTCGCTTCGGCCCCCATCGCCTCCAATGCCCGGGCGGCATCCTTGCGCGCCGCCCCGATCGCGGTCTGGGCGCTGGCGCAATGGGCGGCAATGTCGACATGATCCATCACCGTCCAGCTGCCCGTCGCACGGGCAGGGGCGTCGGCAGGGGTATTGGCTGCGGCGTCGGGCTGCGGGATGAAGTCGAACATGGTCTGTCTCCGGTGTCGCTGTGTTGTCTTGACACCCAACCTAACCACCCGCCGCGCGGGTGCTGTGCGCCAGGGCACACCTGGCGCGCCCGCTCAGCCCAGCACGCCCTCGGCTGTGATCTGGGTCGCACCGCGCAGATAGGGCGCCAGAACCGGCGGCAGGTGCACCGACCCGTCCTCCTGCTGCCCGTTTTCCAGCACCGCGATCAGGCAGCGCCCCACTGCCAGCCCCGAGCCGTTGAGCGTGTGCACAAATTCGGGCCGCGCCTCGGGCTCGGGCCGGAACCGCGCATTCATCCGCCGGGCCTGAAACGCCCCGCAGACCGAGCAGGAGGAGATCTCGCGATAGGTATCCTGCCCCGGCAGCCAGACCTCGATGTCATGGGTCCGCCGCGCCCCGAACCCCATATCGCCGGCGCAGAGCACCATGGTGCGATAGGGCAGCCCAAGCGCCTGCAAGATCGCCTCGGCGCAGCCGGTCATCCGTTCAAGCTCGGCCGCGCTCTCCTCGGGCCGGGTGATCGAGACCATCTCGACCTTCTCGAACTGGTGCTGGCGCAGCATCCCGGCGGTGTCCTTGCCCGCCGAGCCTGCCTCCGAGCGGAAGCATTGCGTGTGCGCCGTCATCCGCAGCGGCAGCGCCTCGGCCTCCAAAATCTGCCCGGCCGCCAGATTGGTCAGCGTCACCTCGGCGGTGGGGATCAGCCACCAGCCATTGGTGGTCTCATAGCTGTCATGGGCGAATTTCGGCAGCTGCCCGGTGCCCAGCATCGCCTCCGGGCGCACCAGAACCGGGGTCCAGACCTCGGTCAGCCCATGCTCCTCGATATGCGTGTCGAGCATGAATTGCGCCAGCGCCCGGTGCAGGCGGATCATCGCGCCGCGCAGCACCATAAAGCGCGCGCCCGACAGCCGCGCCGCCGCCTCGAAATCCATGCCCGCCCGGGCCGCTTCAATCTCGTAATGCTCGCGCGGGGCAAAGCCGAAATTGCGCGGGCTGCCCCAGCGGCGGATCTCGACATTGCCGGCCTCGTCCGCGCCCTCGGGGATCTCGTCCTGGGGCAGGTTGGGCAGCCCCATCAGAAGATCGTGCAATGCCGCATCGGCCGCGCGCTGGCTCTCCTCCAGCGCCGCAATCTCGGCCTTCTTTTCAGTGACCAGGGCGCGCAGCCGGGCAAACTCCGCCTCATCGCCCCGGGCCTTGGCCGCGCCCACCGCCTTCGAGGCCGCGTTGCGCGCCGCCAGCGCCGCCTCGGCCGCCGTCACCGCCGCGCGCCGATCCGCGTCGAGCCGCAGCGCCTCGGCCGACACCGCCGACACGCCCCGCCGGGCCAAAGCCGCGTCGAACCCCGCCGGGTCCTCCCGTATCGCGCGAATGTCATGCATGACGAGCCTCGTTGCAGCGCTGGTGCCGTTCCGCGCGCCTTATGACCCATCGGGGCGGGGTTGAAAACCGCCCGCGCTCAGCGCGCTGTCAGTCCGCGTCTTCGTCGCTGTACCCGATTTCTTGTTGCCACGCCCGCCAGCGTTTGAGGAACTCGCTGTGGTCCAACACTTCCAATGGCCAATGCGCCGGCCGCCCGGTCTCGTAGCTGTCCCAGCCCCATTCTTTCGGAACCTTGACCGAGCCATCGCCGAAGGCCTCCGCCAACCGATCTTTCAGATCATCTTCGGCGCCTTTGGCAACGATGGTGAAATCCACCGCGCGCAGCGCCGAGGCCGCAAAACTTGCGTAGTCTAGACGTTTAGGTTGGTCGAACGACGCCCCACTGAGGTCCGCCCCTTCCATCTGCGCCCTAAAGAGGTCCGCCCCTTGCATCTGCGCCCAAGCGAGGTTCGCCCCTTGCATCTGCGCCCCTTCGAGGTTCGCCCCTTGCATCTCCGCCCCTTCGAGGTTCGCCCGTTGCATCTGCGCCTCCCAGAGGACCGCCCTTTGCATCTCCGCCCCTTGGAGTTTCGCCTTTTGCATCTGCGCCCGAATGAGGACCGCCCGTTGCATCTGCGCTTCTCTGAGGTTCGCCCCTTGCATCTCCGCCCCTGAGAGGTTCGCCCGTTGCATCTGCGCCTCCCAGAGGTCCGCCCTTTGCATCTCCGCCCCTACGAGGTTCGCCTTTTGCATC
>JBCDDO010000240.1:0-5143 GCA_039180245.1 Pseudomonadota bacterium
CACGACCCCGAGGATTGGGAGCAGGTCTTCGACATTCTCGATGTGTGGTTCGACAGCGGCTCCACCCATGCCTTTGTGTTGCGCGACCGCGCCGATGGCACGCCCGACAGCATTGCGGATGTCTATCTGGAGGGGTCGGACCAGCATCGCGGCTGGTTTCATTCCTCGCTCCTGCAGGGATGTGGCACGCTGGGGCATGCGCCTTATCGCGCTGTGGTCACCCATGCCTTCACGCTCGACGAAAAGGGCGAGAAGATGTCGAAATCCAAGGGCAATATCATCGCGCCCGAGGAGGTGGTCCGCCAGTATGGCGCCGATATCCTGCGGCTTTGGGTGGCCCAGACCGATTATGTCCATGATCACCGGATCGGGCCGGAGATCCTCAAAGGCGTCGCCGACAGCTATCGGCGCATGCGCAACACGCTGCGCTTCCTCTTGGGCGCGCTGTCGGGCTTCGATGCGTCCGAACATGTGGATCTGGCCGATATGCCGGAGCTGGAACGCTGGGTGCTGCACCGCCTGGCCGAACTCGACATCGCGGTGCGCGAGGGCTATGCGGCCTATGCCTTCCAAAAGGTGTTCTCGGAGCTGTTCCAGTTCTGCACCCTGGACCTCTCGGCATTCTATTTCGACATCCGCAAGGACGCGCTTTACTGCGATGGCCCCGACAGCCTGCGCCGGCGGGCCGCGCGCACGGTCATGGCGCATCTTTACGACCGGCTCGTCACCTGGCTTGCCCCGATCCTGGTCTTCACGGCCGAAGAGGTGTGGTTGGAGCGGTTCGGCGAAGCGGCCGACGGCTCGGTGCATTTGCAGGACTTTCCAGAGACGCCGGCGGCCTGGCACAACCCCGCCCTGGCAAAGAAATGGGACGGGCTGCGCCTGGCGCGCCGGGTGGTGACCGGCGCCTTGGAGGTCGAGCGGCGTGAGAAGCGCATCGGGTCGAGTTTGGAGGCAGCACCAACCGTCTATGTCGCCGATGACACGCTGCGTGCCGCGCTCGCCGCGGCCGATTTGGCCGATCTGTGCATTACCTCGGATATCGCGCTCTCGGCAGCAGCACCGCCGCAAGGCGCGTTCCAGCTCGATGATGTCGCCGGAATTGCGGTCGTTCCATCGCGCGCTGTGGGGGCAAAATGCGCGCGCTGCTGGAAGATCCTTCCGGATGTCGGCCTGCACGCGCACCCAGCAACTTGCGCGCGATGCGACGCGGTGCTAGCGCAACGGGCGAAAGGATCGTCGGATGAAAGAAGCGATCGACCGGGAGGAGGCGCATAGGCGTGCGATTGGTGAGATCGTCCGGTTTCACCGCGCCTTGGAGGATTGGTTTCGCGGCACGCTGCCCGAAGACCAGTTGAACCCGCAGCTTCTCGACATGCTGCACAGCGAGTTCCATATCGTGTTTCCGTCGGGTGTGCTGGTGAGCTGCAGCGACCTCTGCCGCAGCTTGCGGGCCGGCCGTGGGCAAAGCCCCGAGCTTCGGATCACCATCGCAGAACCGCAGGTTCTGTGCGTGTTTCCGGGGCTGATCCTGGCCAATTACATCGAACATCAGACCGGGGCGCGCAACTCACTGGCCGAAAACCGGCGGCGCGCCACGGTGCTGTTCCAGATCGAAGAGCGGCTTTTATGGCGGCATCTTCACGACACCGGGCTGAGCATCGCCTAGGCCCCGTCGGCCGGCCGGGTTCTGTCAGCCGAAATTGAACACCTTGCTGGGATGCAGCAGACCGCCGCGATACTGGCCGATGGCAATCGGGCGTCCTGCATGCGCAACCCAGGCAGTGTCGCCATATGCCAGCCGGGACGTGTGAAGCGGAGCGGGATTGCCGTTGCGCAACCGCGCCGCCGCCTCTTCCGAACAGGGCAGCTCGGGCAAGCTGTCCAATCCTGCCGAAACCGGCAGCAGCTGATCCGCTTCGGCCGCTCCCGGCGTGCAATCGAGCATGGCAAAGGGCGGCGCATCCGCAACGTCGAACGGTCCGGCCCAGACCCGGCGCAGCGCGCTGACATGGCCCAGCGTGCCGAGCGCCAGGGCCAGATCGCGGGCAATGCTGCGCACATAGCCGCCCTTGCCGCAGACCAGCTCAAAACGCGCATGATCCGCATCCGGACAGCCGCGCAGGCTGAGCTCGGCCACGTGAAGCGGGCGCGCGGCAAGCGCGACGTCCTGGCCAGCGCGGGCGAGGTCATAGGCCCGGGCACCGGCAATTTTGACCGCCGACACGTCGGGCGGCACCTGCATAATGTCCCCGCGAAACTGCGGCAGCGCTGCGCGGATTGCAGCGGCATCGGGCCGGGTTTCACTGGTTGCGGTGACCGCGCCTTCGACATCGTCGGTTTCCGTCGAAACCCCCCAGCGGACCGTGAACCGGTAGCATTTCGGCGCATCGGTCACATAGGGCACGGTCTTGGTCGCCTCGCCAAAGGCAATGGCAAGCAGCCCGGTTGCGAGCGGGTCGAGCGTTCCGGCATGCCCGGCCTTTTGGGCCTGAAACGCCCGCTTGGCCATGGCAACCACGGCCGCGGATGTTGGCCCGGCCGGCTTGTCCACAATCAGCCAGCCATGGACCGGGCGCCCCTTTCTGCCGCGTGCCATTGCCCCTCCCCAATCATCCTTGCCCGCACCGCATCACTGCAACACCGCATCACAGCAACGGGGCGCGCCCATTCGTGCCCCACGCCGCGGTCACGCGCTGGTGCAGGCTGCGATCGGCGCCATACAGCGCCAGGATGCGGCGTTCAAGGCGCGCGTCGACGAGGACGTCATCCGCGGGGCGATCGGGCCGTGCGGAGGTGTTGAGCCGGCCGAGCCGCGCCAGCATAGCCTCCAGCCCCGGCACAACATCGCCCAGATGCGCCGGCAGCTGGGTGCCCACACCCTCAAGCGTCAATCCGCGCAGACCAAACCGACGCGCCCGCGCGGCAAATGCGGCCTGCGGACGCCAATGCGGGTTGACCTGCCCGGCCGGTCGCGAGCGCACGCGCCGCTCCAAAAACCCCATCAGCACATGGCAATTGGCGCGATGCTGCGCCGCGCTCAGCGTCGCTTCTTGCGAAAATCCCCGCTGTTGCGCCAGCCGCTGGGCGATCCAGGGAAAGGCATGCGGCCCGTCTCCGATCACCTTATCGAAGTAAAGCGACAGGAAGCGTGCCACCGGATCGCGCAGCATCATGAAAGCGCGGCCATTATGGCTTTGGGTCGAGAATGCCTGGCTGTGCAGACATCGCTCGGCCTGAATGGCCAGAGGGTCGGGGTGCGGCCGCCCATGATCGATCAGATAGGCCAGGTTGCGCAGCAGCGTGCAGCCCGATTTCGGCACCGCCAGAAAGATCAGCGGTGCCCGATGCGCGGCAGTAAGGCGAATGATCTGGCTCCCAGTCCGGGGGGTGCGGCCGCCATTGCGCCAGCCGCGGTCGCGCCGCCGGGCCCAAACCGCCCTGGCCTGGGCAACGAGTGCCGCGTCGCGCCGATAAATGCGGGTCAGCTCCGCCGCAACCTGCGGTGTCAGGATTGCGCGCGCCATCGCTGCCGACGTGGGGTTGCGCGCCGCGATCTCGGTCATACGATCGACTATGTCGGGAATGGCTGGCGCCAGGAGCATCGGCAGCTGCCAGGACAGGCCGTCCAGCGTCAGATGCGCAAGCTCAAGCGGTGCGGCGCGGCGCAGGCGGCGGGCCTGAGGCCGCCAATGCGGGTTCACCGGCAGGGCGGTTTGCCCCGCGATATTGGCCTCCAGCCATACCGCAAAGCGCATGACGTTCTGCCGATGTGCCTCCAGCTCAGCCTCAGGTCCCGTCTCCGATCCCCTCTCCGAACCGCCGCTTGGGTCAAACCGCAACCCGGCCTCCCGCACCAGCAACGCGCGGATCTCGGGAAAGCTGCCCGGTCCCTGCCGGGCGATCTTGTCGAGATAAAACGAAACCACACGCTCGGCCGGGTCGCGCAGCACCGCAAAGCCAAACCGGCTGCCGGCAATGAAGCCGGTAGACAGATCGGCTGCGCGCAGCAGCCGGGCCTCGTCATGAATGCCGGAGGGGGGCGGCCCGTCGTGATCGAGCGCAAAGAACAGCGATTTGAGAAAGGTCGAGCCGCATTTCGTGATCGGCAGGTAATAGATCGGATAGCGCCGCGTGGTCAGAACCATGGCGCCGAGCGTCGGCGCAGCGTCCGGTTCGGTGGCGCCGGCAGCCGCGCTGTTGGGCAGCGACGCGGCCGTGTCCGGCGGGCCGCTCAGCCCTCCTCCAGATCGCGCCGCACATCTTCATGCGACAGAAGGCGGCGCGTTTCATCCATGCGGTCGTAGAGCTCGTCGAGCCGAAAGACCAGATCCGGGGTGTATTTGGTGCGGATCGCGGCACCCAATGCGCGCCGAAGCGCCGGCTTGTTTCGGTTCAGCGCCGCCAGAACCCGGTCGGCATTGCGCCCGCCCAACGGCAGCACGAACACCGTTGCATGCCGAAGGTCGGGCGACACCCGCACCTCGCCCACAGTGATCGGCACGCGCTCAAGATCCGGGTCATGCAGGTCGCCCCGCGTCAAGATCTCCGACAGCTGACGGCGGATGAGCTCGCCCACACGCAGCCCGCGCGGACCTGCAGTCCCGTTTTGCTGCCTGCGCGCCACGTTCAGCTCTCCCCCTTAACCGGTTCGGGCAGGAGACTGCCCGCCGGGTTCGGGTAACAGCGGTGTGCGGGACCCGCAAGTGCCGAAGCGCGGGGCTCCGAGCCAGGCGAGCGCGCCGGCACGATGCATCACCTGCGCATCGCGGGCCTTGAACGCCGGGCTCAGTTAACCGGCGACAGGCCCTCGGGCCGTCCCACCACGATGAAACGCAGCCCGTCGGGGTCGAGCCATTCGCGCGCCACCCGATTGACGTCTTCGAGCGTCACCGCCTCGATCAGCCCATTGCGCCGCGTGACATATCCGGTGTCGAGCCCGTCTTCCAAAAGCCCGCTCAGGATCCGGGCAATCTTTCGGTTGCTGTCAAAGCGCAGCGGGTAGGCGCCGGTCATGTAACGCTTGGCATTGGCCAGCTCTTCGGCCGTCACGCCGTCGTCGCGCATGCGCAGCCATTCTGCCCGGATCACATCGATCGATTCGGCCACCCGCTCATTGGCCGTCGAGACCCCGCCCATCCAC
>JBCDDO010000241.1:0-5131 GCA_039180245.1 Pseudomonadota bacterium
ATTGGCATTGCTGGGCACGAGATTTCGCGGCCAGAGAACCGAGGCGGCCGTCGATGTGACCAACGGGCTTGCGCTCTCGGTGCCCGATTTTCTTTGGGGCCTCCTGCTCATCATCGCCTTTGGCGTGGTCTGGCCGGTCTTTCACATTGCCGGGCGGGTCTCGCCGGCGCTCGATCTTCCTTTCACCACGCAGTTCTACCTGTTTGAGAGCATCGTTCGGTTTCGCTTTGATCTGACTGCAGATTTGCTGGCCCACATGATCTTGCCGGCAATCGCGCTCGCGATCCCGCTTGCGGCCATCATTGGGCAGCTTTTGAAGCAGTCGCTCAAAGAGACCATGCATCTCGACTATGTGACCCTGGCCCGCACGCAAGGCTATGGCGAAAACCGCGTGATCCTGCGCGAGGCGCTGCCCAATGCGGTGCTGCCGACGCTGACCCTTGTGGGCGTGCAGTTCACCTTTCTGATCGGCGGCACCTTGATCATCGAGCGGCTCTTTTCCTATGAGGGGCTGGGCAACATGGCCATCGACGCGGTGATCAACCGCGACCTGCCGCTGATCCAGGGCATCGTGATCCTGTTTGCGGCGCTCTTTACCGCGGTGAACTTGCTGGTCGATATGAGCTATGCGCTTCTCAATCCGCGGCTGCGTCATGGGTGACGCGGCGCAGCCTGCGCTTCGGGCCGATGGGCGGGGCACTCTGCGCCGCGGGCTTGGGCTGCGGCTGTGGCTCTCGGGCGGCTGGATCGCGCTGCTGGCCCTGGCGGCGCTGGCCGCGCCGCTTTTGGCGCCGCATGACCCGCTGGCCCAGGATCTTTTCGCCGGCAGGCTGCCGCCGTTCTGGATCGACGGGGCCGACCCGCTTTACCCGCTGGGCACAGACAGTTTGGGGCGCGACGTGCTCAGCCGCCTGCTTTATGCCGCGCGCATCGCGCTCACCGTCGCGCTGGTGGCCGGGGCGCTCACCTGCCTCATCGGTGCCGCGCTGGGTCTGGTTGCGGGGTTCTATGGCGGTTGGGTCGATCTGGTGATCTCGCGCCTGATCGACATTTGGATGTCCTTTCCCCCGGTGCTTTTTGCGATTCTGCTGATCGCGGTGCTGGGCACCGGTCTCAGCTCGATCATCATCGCCATCGTGGTCATCGACTGGACCCGCTTTGCCAGGGTGGTGCGGGCCGAGGCCCTGACCCAGGCGCGGATGGATTACGTGGCCTCCGCCCAAGTGGCCGGCATGCCGCGCCGGCGGGTGATCTGGGCTGAGATCCTGCCCAATGTTTTGCCGACCATCGTTGCCCTGCTGACGCTGGAGATGGGGATTGCGGTGATTGTCGAAGCGATCCTGAGCTTTGTGAATCTCTCGATCTCGACCGACGATCCGACATGGGGCGGGATGATCGCCGAGGGGCGCATCTCGATCCATCAGGCCTGGTGGGTGCTCGCCTTCCCGCTGGTGGCGCTGTTTCTCACCGTTCTTGCCTTCAGCCAGCTTGGCGAGGGGCTCAAAGACCGCTTCGACCCCGTGCTGAGATGAGCTTTTATCTGGAGATCGAGGCTCTGTCGGTGGCGATCCCGAACGGGCCGCAGCTGTTGCATGACGTGTCGCTGCGCGTGGCCGAGGGCGAGGTGCGCGGGCTGGTGGGCGAATCCGGCGCGGGCAAGAGCATGATCGGGAAGGCCGTGCTGGGCATTCTGCCCCGCGCCGTCGTCCAGACCGGGGGGTCGGTGCGCCTGGGAGGCCAGGATCTTGGCGCGCTCACGCCGCAGGGCCGGCGGCATCTGATCGGACAGACCTCGGCCCTGATCCCGCAGGATCCCTTGACGGCACTGAACCCGGCGCGACGGATCGGTCGGCAGATCACCGATCGGCTGGTCGACATTCTCGGCTGGACCCGGCGGGAGGCCGAGGCCCGGGCCCGCGCTTTGCTCGACGAGGTTCGGGTCCCCGACCCCGCCCGGGTGCTGCGCAGCTATCCGCACGAGCTGTCGGGCGGCATGCGTCAGCGCGTGCTGATCGCTTCTGCCTTTGCGGCAGAGCCCAAGCTCATCATCGCAGACGAGCCCACAACCGCGCTTGACGTGACCGTGCAGCGCGAGATCCTGCGGCTGATCCGCGAGATGCAGGCGCGCCATGGCACGGCGCTGCTTTTCGTCACGCATGATCTGGGTGTGGTCTCAAAGGTCTGCCAAACGCTCACCGTGCTCTATGGCGGGCATGTGGTCGAAGACAGCCCGGTGCGCGGGTTTTTTGCCGGCCCAAAGCACGGCTATGCCGCCGCACTTCTGGCCGCGACACCGCGCTACACCGACCCCGCCGCCTCGCTGACGCCGGTGCCAGAGGCGGTGATCGCCGCGACCGAGGCCGAGCTTGCCGAGCGCGGGCGATGAGACCCTTTTTCAGCGTCATGCGGTTCGGCCGATGAAGCAGAGCACACTGTTCGAAATCCGGGCGCTGCGCGTGAGCTTTCCCGACATGGCGCGCAAACCCCTGTTGGGTCCAGCGCCGCAGATCGAAATCCTCAAAGGGCTCAGCTTTGACATACCGCGCGGCCAGACGTTGGGCATCGTGGGCAGCTCGGGCTCGGGCAAGACCACGCTGGGCCGAGCCCTGGTGCGGCTGGTCGCCCCCTCGGCCGGCGAGATCCGCCTGGAGGGGCAGGAGATCGGCGGGCTTGCCGAGCCCGAATTGCGGCCCTTGCGTCGGCGCATCCAGATGATCTTTCAAGATCCGCTGTCATCGCTCAATCCCCGCCACAGCGTGGGCACCATCATCGAGGCGCCTTTGCGCCTGCACCGGTTCGACGACCCGGCCGATCGCGCAGCCCAGGCGCTGTCGCAGGTGGGCCTGGACCGCGCGCTTGCACGGCGCTATCCGCATGAGCTGTCGGGCGGGCAGCGACAGAGGGTCGGCATTGCCCGGGCCATTGCACTGGAGCCCGATTTCATTCTGGCCGATGAAATCGTCTCCGGCCTCGACGTCTCTTCGCAAGCCCAGGTGCTTGGCCTTCTTGAGCGGCTGGTGGGTGAGCTTGGCCTCACGCTCGCCTTCATCAGCCATGATCTGTCAGTGATCCGGCGGCTTTGCGACCGGATCATCGTGCTGGAGGCGGGAGAAATCGTCGAGGATGCGCCCACAGCGCAGCTTTTCGAACGTCCGTCGGCTGCAGCGACCCGTGCGCTGATCGAGGCGATCCCGCTCCCCGACCCGGACCAGCCGGGCTGGGCTATCTAACCCCAGACAAGCCAGGCTGGGCAATCTAGTCCCGGACCTGCCGGGCCGGGCGGTCTAGTCGCGCAGCGCCTCGGCAATCCGGGTGGCGGCGGTTTCGATGTCGCGGGTCTCGCGGCACACGCACATGCGCAGATAGGCATCTGCCGGCGCGCCGAACATGAAGCCGGGTGCGAGACCGACGCGCGCTTTCTCAAGGATCATCGAGCAGGCCTCGCGGCTGTCCTCGATCCCCTCGATCCGAAAGAACGCATACATGCCACCCGGCGGCTTGGGCCCCAGCCTGATCGAGTTGACGCCCGACAATGCCGACCAGGCGGCATCGACGCCGGCGCGGCAGCGGTCGCGGATCGCCTGCACCGTGGGCTCGCCATGCTCGAGCGCGGCGGCGGCCCCGGCCTGGATGAAGGCCGCGGTGCCGGAATTGATGTATTGCGTCATCGCGCCCAGCTTTTGGCTGACCGAAGGCGGATGGCTCAGCCAGCCGACCCGCCAACCGGTCATCGCCCAGGCTTTCGAAAAGGAATTGACCGAAAGCGCGCGATCCTCGGCCTCGGCAAGCTGGAGAAGTGATGGCGCGGCCGGCCCGTCGAAGGAAAGCCGGTTATAGACCTCATCGGCGATGATCCAGACCCCGGTGCGGCGCGAAAACTCCAACAGCGCTGCCAGCTCGTCGCGCGACATGGTCCAGCCGGTCGGATTGCAGGGCGAAGAGAACATGATCGCCCGCGTCCGCGCATCGCAAGCGGCAAAAAGCGCATCGAGATCAAGCTGCCAGCCCTCGGGTGCGGCTTTCATCGCCACGGCGCGCGGTTCGGCCCCGACCAGGTGGATCGCGCGGCGGATATTGGGCCATTGCGGCTCGATAAAGACGACATTGTCGCCCTGCCCGGCCACCAGGGTCAGCGCCAGGTAAACCGCCTGCATGCCGCTTGGCGTGACCGTCGAACGGTCCAGCCCGATCTCGCGGCCATGCAGCGCGGTCTGATAGCGCGACAGCGCCTCGGTCAGATCGGACCGGCCGCGCATATCCGGCACATAGAACGTGTCGCCCGCATCGAGCGAGGCTTTTGCCGCATCGCGCACATAGTCGGGCGTGACCAGATCGCCCTCGCCATACCACAGCGTCACCACATCGCGCAGGGCGCTGGCCCGGGTGGCAAGATCGGCAATGTTGTCAACGTCGAGATCCTGGATCAGCGGACGCGGCAGCGGTTGGGGGGGCGTGGCGGTCATGGCATTCCTCGACTGTCTTTTGCGCAGACTGCGCCAAACGCCGCCCGGATCAAGCCCAAAGCGCGGAAGCGTGGCGTCGCGTTTGACAGCCCCGGATCGCCGGCCCTAGGTTGCGGGCATGCAGGATCTTGTCGCTCATCCGCTCGCCGGGCCGAACCGGTTCAAGCTGGGCATTTTTTCGACCAATGCCGATGGCGGGCTTGCAATCACCACCGTGCCGGAACGCTGGCGGGCCAGCTGGGCCGACAATCTGACCGCGGCGCGGATCGCCGATCGCGCGGGCTTTGAATTCCTGCTGCCGATTGCGCGCTGGAAAGGGTTCGGGGGCGAAACCGATGTGCGCGAATGGTCGTTCGAGACCTTCACCTGGGCGGCCGGGCTTGCCGGCGCAACCCAGCGCATCGCGCTGTTCATGACCGTTCATGTGCCGCTTGTGCATCCGGTGCATGCAGCAAAGGCGCTGGACACGGTCGACCATATCTCGGGCGGGCGCAGCGGGCTCAACATCGTCTGCGGCTGGAACCCGGCCGAGTTTGCGATGTTCGGCGCGCAGCCCGATGCGCGGGCCTATGAGCGCGCGGCTGAGTGGATCCAAGTGGTCGAGGCGGCCTATTCCGACGCGGCACCGACCGATTTTGCCGGCGAGTATTATGACCTGAAGGGCGTGA
>JBCDDO010000242.1:0-5116 GCA_039180245.1 Pseudomonadota bacterium
ATGTCGTCGAACTTGTTGAAGGTCCAAATGAAGCGCAGCAGGAACAGGATCGCCAGGATCGTGGCGAGCTGTGGCAGCGACAGATACCAAAACTGCTGGAAGGGCGTTGCCCCGTCGATCTCGGCGGCCTCATACATATCCGTGTTGATCGACTGCATCCGCGCCAGAATGAACAGGAAGGAGAGCGGGAAGTACCGCCAGGCCTCAAACACGATCACCGTGGTCAGCGCCAGGGGGATCTCGACGGTCTGACCGAGGACGGAAAACGACCCGGCAGACCGCTGGCCCAGAAAATTGACCGGGCTCTCACTGGCCCCGGTTAGGGCAAGAATGGCATTGAGCGCACCGGAATTGGGATCGAGCAGCGCCACCCAGGTATAGGCCACTGCAATGACCGGGGCGACGTAGGGAAATAGAAAGAGCCCGCGCAGCACCGTGCGCCCACGAAAGGGCTGATCGAGCAGAAGCGCAGCGAACAGCCCCAACACCAGCGCACCAGCAGTGCCGAAGATTGTGTAGAGGATCGAGGTCCAGAGCACGGCCCAAAACTCGGTGGCATCAAAGACCCGGGCGAAATTCTCGGCCGTGAAGTCGAAATTTGTCAGCGGGTTCTCGCCCCGGCCGGTGGCCTCGGCCGCGGTTCCTTCGAGCAGCTCTTCGGCATCGGCAATCTCGATGCTGGCGGTCGCTTCAAAACGCAGCCGTTCGCGGGCGCGCGGCTCGAGTTCGCCAAAGCGGCAGGTCAGCAGGTCGCCATCCAGAGCGCAGCGCGGATCCGTCACCGCAAGCGTCACACCGGCCGGGATGCGATCGGTGAAGGCGGCATCGCGCACCGGCAGGTTGGGCGAGGAGTTGCGCAGCGTGTAGGTCACCCGCACCGTGTCGCCAGGCGCGAGCGCGGTGCTGCTGACCCGTTCGTTGATGGTGGCTTGGGGGGGACGCAGATCGGCAAGCTCGACAGGCTTGGCGCTGATCCAGAAATTGGCTGCAAGCGGCAGGGCCACGATGAACGCAACGATCAGGAATGTCGGCGCCAGCATCAGCCAGGCCAGCCGCGCCTCGCGTTTTGCACGCGGGCCCGACCCCTTGGGGGGCTGGGCGGGGGCGGTCAGATCCGCCGGCGCCCCGCCCGGGGGTTTGCGCAACTCAACCGTCTTTTGCGACACGCGATCGCCGTCCCGGACAGCGCGCGGCACCGATACAGCGCCGCGCGCAGACCTCAGAGCTTGGCCAGCTCCGCATTGATGGCCGCGGCGGCCTCTTCGGCGGTGATCTCGTCATCGATGAAGCGCCGCGTGATCTGGTTGATCACCTGGCTGTTGATAACCTGCGACGCGGCGGCCAGCTGCGCCTCGGCCACGCCCCAACGCTGCGCAGTGTTCAGTCCGGCGACGATCTCCGCGATCACATCGGACGGGTAGAGTTCGCTCAACGCCGCCTTGCGATCCACCCCGACCGGCAGGGTCGACCAGAGTTTGACGAATTTCAGCTCATCCTCGCCATCGCCGCGGCGAACCGGAAACTTGCCCTCAGGCGCGATTGCGAGGGTCTCACCATAGCCCGCATCGAGCGAGTATTTCACGAACTCGATCGCCGCATCGGTGTCGGCCGAACTGGTCACGCCGAAATAGCGGATATCGGCCCAGGCCGCCCCGTCGGGGTTCGAGGGCCCGGCAAAGGTGGTCACCACTCCGGTCTTGCCGGCAAGCTCGGTCGAGGTGGGATCATCATTGATGGTCGGCGGCGCGCTGTCGCGCAGGCCGGCAAGCTCATCGAGAATGAAGGGCGACCAGATGATCATCGCGGCCTTGCCTGCAAAATAAAGCTCGCGCGACTGCTTCCAGTAAAGCTCGCCCGAGGGCGAGGCCTTGGCGATGGCCTTGTAGAAGGTGAGCGCTTCAACCAGCCGTGCCTCGTCAAAGCCGGTGATGCCGTCGGCGCTGACCGGGGTGGCGCCATTGGCCAGCAACACATGCTCCAGAACCTGGCTCATGAAATTCTCGTCGATCTTTGTGGCTGCAACGAAACCGTACATGTCGGGCGGGCTGTGCAAGGCCTCGATCGCAGCCAGAATATCGGCATAGCTGTCGGGCGCCGAGAGCCCGGCCGCCTCGAAAAGATCCTTGCGGTAGACGATCATCTGCGTCCAGCCGTCGACCGGCACGGCCGCATAGTCGCCGTCGAGCTCGGCCATTTCCAGCGCGCCGGGCGCAAAGGTCTCCAGCCCCAATTCCTCAACCGCCTCGGAATTGGCGTCGATGTCGAGGATCCCGGCCTCGGCCCAAGGCTGCACATATTGCAGCGTGTGATAGATGACATCCGGCAGGTCGTTGGCGGCAAAGGCGGCGGTGGCGCGCTTGCCCAGATCGGTTTCAGTGACCGGGATGACCTCAACCGAAATCCCGGTCTCGGCGGCAAAAGCCTCGGCCAGCGCCTCCTGGCGGGCCAACCGCTCAGGCTGTTCCTCGGTCGTCCAGATGCGGATCGACTGGGCTTGCGCCAGGGTCGTTGCCGCACAGAGCATGGCGGTCGCAAGCGACAGGGCGCGCAATGGTCGCGTCATTGGGAATCCTCCTGTGGTTTTTTGTTGCACGGGCAAGCCGGACGGAGACGGGCGTCGGCGTGGACGCCACGTTCTTTCGACATCCGCGTCGTTGTCGGCGCGGCCCTCTTCGTGGCCTGCATTGCGCGCTGTCCTCCCGGGTTCGACAGGCTCAACATGCGGCGGTTGTCGCGCAGACGCAACCGTGCTCTCTGCCCGGTATGGCGCGGGGCGACCACGAGGCTGTCCTGCAGCGATCCCAACCCAAGGGCCGCAACACAAGACTTTGCGGTTGAGCAGAGATGTGTAACAAGCTTGACCTCCGCGCCGCAGACCCGATGATGCCCAGGTTATGAGCATTCACCCGCCCGAAGACACCGCCCTGATGGGCATGGATGCGGCCGAGGCGGTCACCCGCGATCCGGTCTGCGGCATGATGGTCGATCCGACCGCCGGCAAGCCGCAGGTCGAGCATGACGGCGAGGTCATCCATTTCTGCTGCACGGGCTGTCGGGACAAGTTCCTGGCCGATCCCGACGCCTATCTCACCGCCATGGACCCAGTTTGCGGCGAGACGGTTTGGCGCTCGACGGCCCGCTACATGTCCAAGCATGCCGGGTTGCGGGTCTATTTCCACTCAGCCGAAACCCAGGCGGAGTTCGAAGCGGCGCCAGAGGCCTATGAGGATGCGCTCGATTTGCCCGAGCCCGCCCCTGCCGGGGCGCTTTACACCTGTCCGATGTGTCCGCAGATCGTGCAGGAGGAGTTCGGCGATTGCCCGATCTGTGGCATGGCGCTGGAGCCGATGGTGCCCAGCGCCGATGACGGGCCGAACCCCGAATTGGTCGATTTCCGCCAGCGTCTGCGCATCGGGGCACCGCTGGCGCTGGCCGTGCTGATGCTGGAAATGGGCAGCATGCTGGGCTTGCCCCTGGCCGATTGGCTGGGCGGCCAGACCGTGCGCTGGGCACAGTTCCTGCTCGCCTCCCCTGTGGTGTTGTGGATCGCGCGGCCCTTCTTTGTCCGCGGCTGGTCGTCGATCCGCACCCAAAACCTGAACATGTGGACCCTGATCGCCATCGGAACCGGTGCGGCCTATCTGTTCAGCCTGGTCTCCCTGCTGGCGCCGGGTCTGTTTCCGGCCTCGATGCAAGCCGGCCACGGCCCGCCGCTTTACTTTGAGGCCGCCGCGGTGATCCTAATCCTTGTCCTTGTCGGCCAAGTCCTGGAGCTGACCGCGCGCGACCGGACCGGCGATGCCATCCGCGCGCTCTTGAACCTGGCCCCGAAAACCGCGCGACGGGTGACGGGCAGCGGCGAGGAGGATGTCGCCCTCGACCGCGTTGCCAAGGGCGACCGTCTCCGTGTGCGCCCCGGCGAGGCGGTCCCGGTCGATGGAGAAGTGGTGCAGGGCCATTCCTCGGTCGATGAAAGCATGCTCACCGGCGAGCCGCTGCCGGTCGAAAAAACCCCGGGCGATGCGGTCACCGGCGGCACGCTCAACATTTCGGGCAGTTTTGTGATGCGCGCCGGGGCGGTGGGTGGCGAGACGGTTTTGGCGCGCATCGTGGCGATGGTCGCCCAGGCACAGCGGTCGCGCGCGCCCATCCAGCGGCTGGCCGACCGGGTCGCCGGCCTCTTCGTGCCGGCTGTTGTCGGCGTCTCGCTGCTGGCGCTGGTTATGTGGCTGCTCTTTGGACCAAGCCCGGCTTTGGGCTATGCGATGGTCGCGGCGGTCAGCGTGCTGATCATCGCCTGTCCCTGCGCGCTGGGGCTCGCCACGCCGATGTCGATTATGGTGGCGACCGGCCGTGGCGCCCAGGCCGGTGTGCTGATCCGCGAGGCCGAGGCGCTGGAGACACTGGCTGCGGTCGACACCCTGGTGATCGACAAGACCGGCACGCTGACCGAAGGGCGGCCCACGCTCACCGACATTCTGCCCAATGGCCCGCTTGGATCGGCACATCTTCTTGGCATCGCGGCGGCGCTGGAGCGGGGCTCCGAACATCCCTTGGCGAGCGCGATTCTGGCCGGGGCCCAAGGAGAGGGCGCGCCGGACTTGGAGACAAGCGCTTTCGAGGCGGTGCCGGGCAAAGGCGTGCGCGGCGCGGTGGCTGGATTTCCCGCGGCGCTGGGCAATGCCGCGCTGATGGAGGATCTGGGCATCGACATCGCGCCGATGAAAGGCCGGATGGCAAAACTCCAGGCCCAGGGCAAGACGGCGATCCTGGTCGCCGCGGACGGGGCGCTGGCCGGCATCCTGGCCGTTTCCGACCGCATCAAGCCCGGCGCGGCCGAAACGCTGGAGACCCTGCGCCGGGCGCGGCTGCACATCGTTATGGCGACTGGCGACAGCCCGACCACGGCCCGTGCCGTGGCTGGCGCATTGGGCATCAAGGATGTGCGCGCCGAGCTTTCGCCTGGCGACAAGGCGGCCCTGGTCACTGCCTTGCGCGCCAAGGGTGCCAAGGTCGCGATGGCCGGAGATGGGGTCAATGACGCACCCGCCCTTGCCTCGGCCGATGTGGGCATCGCGATGGGCGGCGGTTCGGATGTGGCCGTAGAGAGTGCCGG
>JBCDDO010000243.1:0-5115 GCA_039180245.1 Pseudomonadota bacterium
CGGTTTGCGCCATTATTGACTGGTCATCACTGGGCGCCCGCCTATGGTCCCGTCAACCGGCAATGCGGCCGCCGCGCTGCGCCGCCACCTGTCAATCGCAAGGGCTATTGCAGCATGGAACCGCAAGAGGGCACGCCCGAAACCTCCGGCCTCACCACCCAGGTCGACAATTACTGCGAGCGGCTCGATGCATCCTTCTGGGCCGAGCCAGTGAACGCGATCACCAATCTGCCCTATCTGCTTGTGGCGATCTGGATGGGCGCGCGGGCGCTCAGGGCCGGCGATGGCGGCGCCCAGCTCTTGGCGGTCCTGCTTGGCGCGATTGCGATCGGATCCTTCCTCTTTCACACCGTGGCCGAGCGCTGGGCGGGCCTGGCCGATGTGCTGCCGATCCTGCTTTTCATCCTGGTCTATGTGTTCTTTGCCTGCCGACGGTTCCTGGCCTTGCCGCTTTGGGCCGCGGCACTGGGCATGTTCGCGGTGCTGCCCTGGTCGATTGCCGTGGGCGCGGCTGTCAACACAACCATCGGGTCAATCAACGGCTCCGAGGCCTATCTGGGCACGCTCTTCCTGTTCTTTATCTTTGCGGCGATTCTGGCGCGGCGCGACCCCGAAACGACCCGCGGCGTGCTGATCGGCGCCGGACTTCTGACCCTGTCGCTGACCGCGCGCTCGCTCGACCAAACCGTGTGCGGCGTCTTCCCGCTCGGCACGCATTTTCTGTGGCATCTGCTCAACTCGGCGATGTTTGCCGTGATGATCCCGATATTGATGGCCCGCCGAACCCCGCCCGGATCGCCCGCAAGCGGCGCAGCACAGATTTAAGCCCAGCCTAGAGTCCGCTTAGACCTCACAATCCGCTTAGAAACTCTGCGATCTCCTGGCGTGCGGCCTCGGGCTGGTCGCCCAGAACGCCATGCCCGCAATCGGCAAAGCGCGCAAACCTCACCGTCGCATTGGTCAGATGGTCCACGATCACCTGGCTGAAGGCGATCGGGGTGACCGGATCCGTCTCGCCCGCCATCACCAGCACCGGGCAGGTCACCCGGGCCAGCGCGGCACGGAAATCCATGCGCCCCTGTTCGTTTCGCGGCCCGTTGAAATGCAGCGCCACATCATCCTTGATGATCAGCCGCGCGAACATCTCGGGCCGTTTGGTGCGGGTGTAAAGCGGCAGGCAGGCGGCGTGATAGGCCCGCCGCGATTCGGATGTGGGCGCCATCCAATAGGCCTCGGCCGCATCGCGTGCCGCCGGCCCTCCGATCTCTCCGAAGGCCGCGATCATCTCGGCAAAGTCGAATTTCGCGGCGCTGCTGGTCAGGATCAGCCCCGAAAGCCGGTCGGGATACATCGTGGCAAAAGCCTGGGCCACAAATCCGCCGAAAGACGCGCCCAGCACCACGGGCCGGGCAATCTCCAGCGCGTCGCAGAACGCGGCCAGATCCTCGGCCCATTGTGCCAGGGTCCAATGCTCGGCCGATGAGGCATCGCTGCGGCCATTGCCGCGCTGGTCCAGATAGATCAGCTGCGCGACCTCCGCCAGCGGCGACATATCGGGCTTGTAGACGAAATGATCCGCCCCCGGCCCGCCATGCAGCAGGATCAGCGTGGGTCTTTCGCGCACGCTTGCGCCATCGGGCACGAGCTGCGCGCCCTCAACATCGAAGTAAAGCCGCACGCCGTTCACTGAAATCCGCATCCCGCGCCTTCGACCCTGTGCTGATGCCCTGCCCGCGCCATGGCCGAGCCATTGGCCATGCCTGCGCATTGCTTGCACCACCCTAGCGGGGTCGGTAAGAGACGGCGACCCAGTTCTGAGAGGGCCGCATGGCGATCGACGAAGACACAGCACGGCGCGTGGCGCATTTGGCCCGCATCCGCGTAGAGGAAGCCGATCTCGCCCCGCTCGCGCAGGAGTTGTCGGGGATTCTGGGCTGGATCGAGCAGCTTCAGGAGGTCGATGTCGAGGGCGTGCCGCCGATGTCGGCGGTCAATCCCATGCCGCTCAAACGCCGCGCCGACGAGGTGAGCGATGGTGGCATCCGCGACCGCGTGCTGGCCAACGCGCCGGCCACGCGGGAAGGCTTTTTCACTGTGCCCAAGGTTGTGGAATGAGCAGATCCGACGAGCTGACTGACCTGACGCTTGCCGGGGCGCGGGACGGGTTGCGCGCGGGCAGGTTCTCGGCAGTGGAACTGGCGCAGGCCTTCAATTCGGCCATCGAACGCGCCACAGCGCTGAACGCGGTCGTTCATCCCACGCCCGAAAAAGCTCTGGAGATGGCTGCGGTTGCGGATGCGCGGCTGGCCCAGGGCGCGGCGCCGGATCTTTGCGGTATTCCATTGGGCATCAAGGATCTTTTCTGCACCGAGAACGTGCCCAGCCAGGCTGGCTCCAACATTCTGCACCAGTTCCGTCCGCCCTATGAAAGCACCGTCACCGCCCAGCTTTGGGCCGAGGGGGCGGTGATGCTGGGCAAGCTGAACATGGATGAGTTCGCGATGGGCTCGTCCAACGAAACCTCCTGCTACGGCCCGGCGATCAATCCCTGGCGCGCGCGGGGCTCGAACCGCGATCTTACGCCAGGCGGCTCGTCGGGCGGGTCGGCATCCGCGGTCGCGGCCGGTTTGTGCATCGCGGCAACCGCCACCGACACTGGCGGCTCGATCCGGCAGCCGGCGGCCTTCACCGGCCTTGTCGGTGTCAAGCCCACCTATGGGCGCTGCTCGCGTTGGGGGATCGTGGCCTTTGCCTCCTCGCTCGATCAGGCCGGGCCGATGACCCGAACGGTCGAGGATGCGGCGATCATGCTGCGCGCGATGTCGGGACCCGACCCAAAGGACAGCACCTCGGCCGATATCCCGGTGCCGGATTTCGCCGCCGCGCTGACCGGCGATGTGCGGGGCAAGCGCATCGGCATCCCGCGCGAATACCGGCTGGATGGCATGCCCGACGAGATCGACGCGTTGTGGCGGCAGGGCGCCGAGATGCTGCGCGATGCCGGCGCCGAAATGGTCGACATTTCGCTGCCCCACACCAAATACGCGCTGCCGGTCTATTATGTGCTGGCGCCGGCCGAGGCCTCCTCGAACCTCGCGCGCTATGACGGCGTGCGCTATGGGCGGCGGGCGACGCTTGGGCGCGATGAAGGCATCGTCGATCTTTATGAAGCCAGCCGCGCTGAGGGTTTCGGACGCGAGGTCCAGCGCCGCGTGATGATCGGCGCCTATGTGCTGTCGGCAGGGTTTTACGACGCGTATTTCCGGCGCGCCCAGCGCGTGCGCACACTGATCCGACGCGATTTCGACACGGTCTTTGCCGATGGGATCGATGCGATCCTGACCCCAGCCACGCCGTCCGCCGCATTCGGGATCGGCGAGATGGACGATCAGGATCCGGTCAAAATGTATCTCAACGACGTCTTCACCGTGACGGTAAACCTGGCCGGGCTGCCCGGCGTTGCCGTGCCAGCCGGGCTTGGGCCCACGGGCCTGCCGCTGGGGCTGCAGGTGATCGGCCGCCCCTGGGAGGAAGGGCCGATGCTCAATGTCGCGTCCGCTCTTGAGCGCGCAGCCGGGATGTCGGCGCGCGCCCAACGCTGGTGGTAGAGCGCCCCGCGGGCAGCGCTACCTGCCCGTAGCTCCCCGATCAGGCCGAAACGAGCCGACTGCAGCACGACGCATCTAGTTGCGATCCGACACCGCGTCTGGTGCCCGAGCTGCTGCGCCTGCGGCCTTAGACGCGCAGGTTGCCGGCGCTTTTGCGGCCGTCGCGGCCGTCGATCAGGTCAAACTCAATCGGTTGATTTTCATCCAACCCGCGAAGACCTGCCGCCTGAACGGCCGAGATATGCACGAACACATCCTTGCCGCCATCCTCTGGCTGAATGAACCCGTAACCTTTTTCGCTGTTGAACCACTTAACAGTACCTTTGGCCATCAGCCGATCCTTCCGTCTTGGCACCGCAACAAGGCGTTCCGGCTTCGTCGCATCGCATTCCATTCGCTGGCGGAGGACCTTCGGGTCTTCGGGTCTCAGGCATCAGACGTGCGGTTGCGTGTCGCACATGCTATCCCGAATCGCACGAACGAACAATGCGCTCCACCGGGCAGATCGGCCGGCTGAGCGCTGCAGCCCCTCCGCGGCACGTCTGGCGCCCGGGCAGTTGACTGCTTATACTGGGCGAAGTTCAGCAGAGGATGGCAGCAGCACTTGACGCGTGTCATTTTGACACTTCTTGTCCTCACAGCGGGCGTGGCGCTGATCGCGCTGCTCGCCCCGGCACGCCCACGGGCCGGCGCAAAGCCGCAGCGCCGCGCAACGCTGTGGCCGCCAGATTGGGGGGAAAGGTCAATGTCGACTGGATCGTTTCGGTGGGTTGGCGTCGTTGTGCTCATCGCGTTGATCGCCGTGGTTTCGGGGCAATCGATCGGCGCCACGTTGATCGAGGCGCCCTGATGGCCGCTCGCAAATTCGGCGGGCGTTACAGCCCTGACGGGAGCGACGGTCCAAGAGCTTCGGCCGAGGCGCCGCATGTCCAGGACCGGCCGCCCAAGCCCGTTTCCAGCGCCGCCCGCCTGCTCTACCTCGCCGCCATCCCGATGCTGATTGCCGGGGTGTTTGAGATCTTTGCCAGCGACCCGCTGGGGATTGCAGCCGAGATCGGGGCGTTCTTGCTTTTTGCCATGGCGGCCTGGTTGATCAATGACGGGCTGCGGGCCGAGGCGGCGTACAATGCCCGCGCCGTGGCCAAGCCGCCCGCCGTGCCGCGCAAGATCCTGGGCGCGGTTGCGGCCGGCCTTGGCGTTGGCATCGGGGCGATATTCGGCGCCGGGATGGAGCTTGTGCCGGGCCTTGGCCTTGGCGCGATCGCCATCGCTGCCGGGCTGCTCGGTTTCGGGCTCGATCCGCTGACCTCGAAAGGCCTGACCGGCCAGGATGGGCGCGACGGGCGGCGCGTCGCCGAAGCGGTCGAGCGCGCCGAGGGCATGGTGGCAGAAATGGTGCAGGCGGTGCGCGGCCTCAACGATCGGGCCCTGGAGGGCCGGGTCGAGCGGTTCGGCGCGGCCGCGCATGAGATGTTTCGCGCCGTAGAGGAAGATCCGCGCGATCTGA
>JBCDDO010000244.1:0-5096 GCA_039180245.1 Pseudomonadota bacterium
GGCGGTATCGATATGGAGGCGGTCGCCCGGCTCGAGCCCGATCTGATCGAGGCGATGTATTCCGGGCTGACCCTGGCGCAGTATCGCAGCCTGTCGCGCTTCGCCCCGGTGATCGGCCCACCGCCAGGAACCGGCGAATTCGAAGCGGGATGGGACCAGATGATCCGCACCTTCGGCGAGATTATGGGCCGTGAGGCCGACGCGGAGAAGATCGTCACAGGCCTCGAACACAGCTTCGAGGCCACCCGCCAGGCGCATCCCGACTGGCAGGGCGCCAGCGCCGTGGTCGCGATCCCCGACGGCCCGCTGATCCTGACCGCCGAGGATGCGCGGCTGCAATTCCTGGAACGGTTGGGATTTGTGCCGCACGCGCCTGCGGAGGCGCTCAGCCTTGGGGGGTTTTTCTACCGGCTTGATAAGGAAATCACCGAACCGCTGGACGCCGATCTGCTGCTCTGGCTCGATTTCGGCGGCGGGCTGGAACCGGTTCGCCGCAATCCGCTGATCGCAAAGCTGCCCTCGGTCGTTGAGGAGCGTGATGTCGTTGCGGATCCGGCCTTGTCGGCCGCGTTGAGCTATGCCAGCGCGCTCAGCCTGCCCTATGCGCTGGCCCGTCTGCCACCGTTGCTGGACGCGGCGCTCGAGGGCACTGCGGCGGGCGCGCCCGCTGAGGCCGCACCGACCGGCAGGGCGCCGTGAACCGAAGCGTGATCCTGGCGCTTGGCCTCGCCGCGCTCTTCGCGGCGTCTCTCATGATCGGGCCGCGCGGGATGGCGGGTTGGGCCGATCTTGCCGCGCTCTTTCTGGCGGAGCCCCCGACGGACGCAGGCGCCATCGTGGTGCGGGACCTGCGGCTGCCGCGCGGCCTGGCGGCGCTTTTGGCCGGTGGTGCGCTCGGCGCGGCGGGCGTGGTGATCCAGACGCTCAGCCGCAACCCGCTCGCCGATCCCGGGCTGCTGGGGGTCAATAGCGGCGCCGCCTTTGCCATCGTCGCCGCGATAGTGATTTTCGGACCGCTCGCGCCGCAAGACCGGGTTGTCCCGGCGATCGCGGGGGCCTCTGCCGCCGCGGCTCTGATCTGGCTTCGGGCCGGGCGCGCGCCCGCGCCGATGACGCTGATTTTGGCCGGGGTCGCGCTGTCGGCCCTGCTCGGGGCCGGTGTCCGCACCCTGATCCTGATCGACCAGACAGCGCTGGACGGGTTTCGCCGCTGGACCGTGGGCTCCGTGGCCCAGCCGGAGCCCGGCGCGCTGTGGATTGCGGCGCTGCTCGCGGCTCTTGCGGGCGGCCTGACCGCCCTGTCGGTCCGGCGCCTCGACGCGCTGGCCCTGGGCGAAGACACGGCGCGCGCACTGGGCGTGTCGATGGCCGCGACGAAGACGCTGGCGCTCGCCACCACCGCACTGCTGTCGGCAGCGGCGGTGCTGGTCGCGGGTCCGCTCCTCTTCGTCGGGCTGATCGCGCCGCATATCGCCCGCCGGGTCGCCGGGGCGGCCTCCACCGGCGCGCTGGCGGTCCATGCGATGCTCTGCGGTGCCGGGCTCGTGCTACTGGCCGATATGATCGGGCGCAGCCTGTTTCGCGGCCTGGTGGTGGAGGCCGGGCTCGGCATCGTGATCGTCGGGGGTCCGATGCTGATCCTGCTGGTGCGCCGCGACGCACGGGACCGGTCATGATCCGGGCGACGGGCGCGCTCTGGGCGGTGTCGCTCGCCCTGATCGGGCTCGCAGCTGCGAGCGTCGCGGTCGGGAGCGCGCCCATGGACTGGCCTGCGCTGATCGCCGGCAACGCGCTGGAACGCGATATCCTGCTGCATCTGCGCCTGCCGCGGGTGCTGACGGCCGCCCTGACCGGTGCGGTGCTCGGGCTGGCGGGAACGGCGCTGCAAACGCTCCTGCGCAACCCGCTCGCCGCCCCCGACGTGATCGGTTTCAGCGCCGGTGCTTCGGCAGGGGCGGCCGCGGCGATCATCCTGGCGGGCTCGCTCAGCCTGGTCTGGCTCGGCGCGCTGACCGGGGGGGCCCTGGGCACCGCGCTGGTGCTGTCGCTGGCCTGGCGCAGCGGGCTGCCGGGCAACAGCCTGATCCTGATCGGCGTCACCGTCGGGCTCATGCTGACCGCGGCGACCGATGTGATGCTGTCCTTCAGCCCCGGCATTCAGGCGGCAGAGACCGCGCGCTTCCTGACCGGCGGCTTTGCGGCGGCTGACTGGCCTGGGGTCGCCTGGCTGACCGTTGCCGCCGCCGCGGGCGCGCTGGTTCTGGGATGGCAGCGGTTTTCGATCGACCGGATGGATCTGGGCGACGATATCGCCCTGTCGCAGGGTCTGAATGTGCGCCGGACGCGGCTGGTGACCCTGCTGGCGACGGCGGGTCTGGTCTCCGCGTCGGTCTCGATCACCGGCCCGCTTCCCTTTCTGTCCTTTCTCGCGGGGCCCATCGCGCGGGTGCTGACCGGTCAGGGCGGTACGGTGCTGGCGGTCTCGGCCCTGACCGGGGCGGTTCTGGCGCTTGGCGCCGACATGCTGGCCCGTGCCGGACCGCAGGGGATGACCCTGCCCGCGGGGCTGTTCACGGCCGCCCTGGGCGGTCTGTCGATGATTGTCATTCTGATCAGGCAAACCGGGCGGAGCCGATGATAGAACTCGCTGTGGAGCACCTTGACGTCACCCTGTCCGGGCGCCGCATCCTGAAAGGGTTGAGCGCCAGGGTCCAGCCCGGCGGCGTCACCACCATCATCGGGCCGAACGGGTGCGGGAAGTCTACGCTGCTGCGCTGCCTGGCCCGGATCGTCCGCCCCGACGCAGGCCGCGTGATGCTGGACGGAGAGGACGCCTGGTCGGTCGATCCCCGGGGCTACGCCCGCAAGGTGGCCTTCATGAGCCAGAGCCCGAGCGTGCCCGAGGGCCTGCATGTGCGCGGCCTCGTCGAGCGCGGTAGGACCTCCTATCTCGGCGCCTTCCGGCCGTTCGGACCGGATGACCGGGCGGCCGTCGACGATGCGCTCGCGGCCTGCGGCCTCGACGGGCTCGCCGGGCGGCGGGTCGACAGGCTTTCCGGCGGGCAGCGGCAGCGCGCCTGGATCGCGATGGCACTGGCGCAGTCCACACCGGTTCTGCTGCTCGACGAGCCGACCAGCTTCCTCGATCTGCCGCACCAGATCGAGGTGATGCGCTTGGTCCGGCGCCTCAACGAGACGCAGCGGATCACGGTCGTGATGGTGCTGCACGAAATCAACCTGGCGGCCAGCTACAGCGATATGGTGATCGCCATGCGGGACGGGCAGATCGTCACAAGCGGCGCCCCGTCAGAAGTGATCCGCGCGGATGTCCTGGAGACGCTCTTCGGCGTCGCGCTCACCGTTCATCCGCGCGCTGCGGGCCGGGGACCGATCGTGCTGCCGGTATGAGCGGCGGCGGCATTCGGGGGCTGCCGAGGGGCGACGCGATGATCGCGCTGCTATTTGCGGGACTGGCGAGCATCGCGATGGCCAACAGCATGGTTTTCCCGCTGCTGGGGCCGCTGGGACGCTCTGTCGGTCTGAGCGACGGCCAGATCGGTGCCATGCATGCCGCCGCTGCCGTCGGGGCGATCGCCGCCGCGCCCTGGTGGGGCCGGCAGGCGGACCGGTACGGCCGGCGGACGGTTTTTGCCCTGAGCCTGCTGGGACTTGCGGTCTCCACATTCTTGCTTGTAGTGGGGCTCGGCGCGGCGCGGGCTGCCCTGATCGATGCGCCGCAGAGTTTCGCGCTGCTTCTCGCCGCGCGGCTGGCCTATGGCGTGCTGGCCAGCGGCGCCCTACCGGCGGCCGCAGGCTATCTGGCAGACATTTCCGACGCAGCGGCACGGCGGCGCACGATGACCCTGCCCTCGCGCGCCTTCAGCATTGGCGGGATCGCAGGGCTCCTCCTGATCTGGCCCGCGAGCGCGCTGATGGGAGAGCTCGGCCCGCTCCTTCTGGTTATGGCGATCGCCGCGATGATTGCAGGATGCGCGCTGCTCCCAATCGTGCGGCGCGCAGGAACCGCTGAGATGACCCCGCCGGAGGGGTCGGCCTCGGCACGGTTTGACCGGATCGGCCATATCCTTGCGATCAACACCCTGGCCTTCACGGCGCTCAGCATGGTGCAGGTTACGGTGCCGTTCTATCTTCAGGATCATTTCAGGCTCTCGACCGATACAACGATTTCGGCGGCGACCGCACTGAGCCTGCTGCTGACGCTGGCAACCCTCGCCGGCATCCGCGTCGCCGCCCGCGATGGCATCAGCATCGCCGTCACTGCCGCCCTGGGACTGCTGCTTGCCGGGATCGGCATTGCCGGGATGTTTCTTGCCGGATCCATCGCGGTCCTTCTGCTGGGACATCTCAGCATCGGCTTCGGCCTGGGCCTGTTCACACCCTCAACCCAAGCCATGCTGTCGCTGGCTTCGTCTGCGGGAGTGCAGTCGCATGCGGCAGGCCTGCTGTCGGCCGCGGCGACCTCGGGCTATGTGCTGGGGCCGCTCGCAGGCGGATATCTCTACGCACGCTACGGCGCGTGCGCGTTTCTGGTGGCCGCGGCCCTGCTGGCCGTTGTTGCCCTGGGCATTCTGCTCCGGGCTTCGCACAACCAGCAATCGGGCTAGCCGGTCGATCCACTCCGCGCCATCCAGGCGCCGCAATCGCGTTGCACGGGATCGTTCCGGCAGAAGCAGAGGCTTGATTAGAAGCTCCCGTCAGATTGCGGAACACAGATCAACGCGAAGCCTTTTGCACCGTTTTGCTGCAATGCTTCGTCTATGGCTTGGTCATCGGCCGTTGATTTGAGCAGGAGCGGCTTTCGAGGCTCAAAGCGACTTCGCCGCGCCTTTGGATACCAGTCACAAGCAAGCCAGGGTCACCATCCCAACAGGCAGATTAATCTCCACAGCGGCTTTTCCTTTCAACGATTGTTCATGCGATTTGATCGGGCTCGCAAACGACGGTTTGTTGGAAACGACGGAGTACAAGTGAAAGAGTGACGACTGTCGGCGCGGCGAGAGACCAAAGGACCACGCCACCTTTCGCCGCGCTCAAGACACGGTTTCGACACACGGACTGGTATCTATCAGGACCTA
>JBCDDO010000245.1:0-5079 GCA_039180245.1 Pseudomonadota bacterium
CTGGCCGAGGCCGAGGCGCGGGTGGCCGCCGCCGGGCAGTCGGCGCGGTTTCGCACGCTCACCGCCAATATGGCGGCACCCCCCGTGCGGCCCGGCTCGGTCGATCTGATCTGGTGCGAGGGGGCGATCTACTTCCTGGGCATCGCCGCGGCGCTCGCGGACTGGCGGCCGCTGCTCGCGCCCGGGGCACGGGTGGTGTTTTCAGAACCCGTCTGGCTCACCGACACACCCTCTGCGGCGGTCGCGGCGATGTGGCAGGCGGAGTATCCGCCGATGACCGACGAGACCGGCATCCTTGCGCAGGTGGCGGCTGCAAGCTATCGGGTGATCGAGGCTTTCCCGCTGGGCTCGGCGGCTTGGGCTGCCTATTACGAGCCCCTTGCCGCGCGCGAAACGGCAGTGCGCGCCCGGCATGGCGACGATCCCGCACTCGCCGAGGCGCGGCATGAAATCGACATGCGCAGGCGGTTCGGGGCCGAATATGATTACCTGATGGTGGTCTGCGCTCCGGATGGCTAGGCCGGCGCTGTGACCCCGCTCGATCATTGCGCGGCGCTGGTGGCCGAGGCCGATCCCGACCGGTTTCGCTCGGCCATGACCGCGCCGGTCACGGGGCGGGCGCGGCTTTTGCCGCTCTACGCCGCCTTTGCCGAGATCGCCCGCGCGCCCTGGGTCTCGCAGGAGCCGATGATCGGCCTGATGCGGTTGCAGTTTTGGCAGGATGGACTGGGCGAGATCTGCGCTGGGCGCCCGCCCCGCGCGCATCCGGTGATGGAGGCGCTGGCCCCGGTCGTGGCCGATGCGGGGCTCGAGGTCGATGGGTTCGAGACGGTCATTGCCGCAAGGCGGAGCGACCGCGATCCCGCGCATCCGGCCGATACCGCCGCGCTGCACGCCTATCTGGAGGGGAGCGCCGCAAAACCCATGGAGCTTGCCGTGCGGGTCTTAAGCGATGCGCAGGTCGCGTCGATGGCGCGCGATGCGGCGCTGGCGGCCGCACAGGGGATCGGGTTTGCTTCGGGTGCGGCCAATTTGCTGCGGGCGTTGCGCGCGCTTGCGGCGCGCGGGGTGCTGCCGCTGCCGGAACTGGGGCGGTCGGACCTTGCAGCCCTGTTGGACGGCCGCACGACCACGGCCCTGGCAGATGCCATCGGTGGTCTGGGCGCGCAGGCCCATGCGCGCCATCGGGCCGGGCTGGCGGCGGCCCGTTCGGCACCGCGCGTGGTCTATCCCGCGCTGCGGTCGGGCTGGCGGGCCGGCTGGCTGTTGCGGCGGGCCTGCCGGTGCGGCGATGTTCTGCGCGACCTTGGACCCGAAAGCGAGTTCCGCCGCCGGGCCGGGCTTGCGTGGCGCGAGCTGACTGGCCGGGTCTGACGGGTGGCGCCTTCGGCCACGGCGCGGTTTGGAGTGTGTCAGCTTGGCCCCAGCGGCATGCTCGAACACGGCAAGCCTGGCCGTAAGATTTGGCTCCCGAAAATCTGGGTCCCGAGAAGATGGGTCCCGAGAAGCTGGTCCCCGAAAATTTGGGCCGCGTGAGCCTGAACCCTGTCGGCCTGAACCGCACACGCTCAGCAGACGTCGTCGGAATGTCCCGTGCCGCCGATCCCGCCATCCTTTTCTTCGCCAAAGGGCTCCATGAACCCTTCGCGCGGGCAGTCGGAACCGTCACTTGGCACGACGGTGGCGTCCGGCGGCGGGTCCGGTGCCGGCGCACGCGGCGGCGGGGATGCACAGCCCGCCAATATCGCCAGTACCGCACCCAGGCTCCAAACAATCGGACGGATCATGGCGGCGTCTCCTCGTGATAGACAAAGGCGCCGGCGCGAAACCGGCCCTGGGCCTCGGGCGATCCGGCATCGCGGCTCTGCAGCGCTGTCGCACGGGCGGCGATCTGGGCCAGCGCCTCGGCCTGCAGGGCGCGGGCCAGCGTGTCGAGCTCGCGGAGCGCTGCGGGCGTCAGCCCGTTGAAATGCGCGGCACGCTCGAAAAACGGCCGGCTCGGCTCGTCGGTCAGGTTTGCACAGGCCGCCATGGCATGGTCGCCGAGATTGGCGCCGAGATAGCCCAGCCGGTCCGCCTCATCGTGGGGCAGGAAGGCAGGGGCGCGAAGCTCGATCCGCTCCTCCGCATCGATCGCCACCAGGTTTTGACGGGCCAACTCATCCAACAAGGTGCGTGGATGCATGTCGCGGCTGATCTCGCCAACCAGGCTTTCGAAACTGGGCGCCGGCCCCAGACGCGGCAGCGGGCGGGGGCCGCCCGTGTCGCGCTGATAGGCAGGCAGGGTCTGCCAGGCGAGGATCACCCTTGGCAACGGGCCTGCGCCTGGTGCGGGATCGACCGCGGCCGCATCGCGGCGCTGCCGCAGATCCTTGCGCTGCAGACCGGTGAGAAGGCTCAGCCGGCTGTCGGTCATGCGTCGACCGGCGATCCCAAAACTGCGCTCAGCCGTCTCGATATAGACCGCTTTGAGCAGGTCGCAGAGCTCAGGATAGCGCAGCCCGCGTGCCATCATCAGCGCAACGAGGGGGCGCAAGACCCTGCGAAGGGCGCGCAGCAAGGGGGTGGCGTCAGTCACAATGGGACAATTACCCATTTTCAGGTTGCATGCAACGCCGGTTTACGGCATTGAATGGGCAATTAACCCATTTTTGGAGACTCTCATGCCCCAAGCCTCGCGCCTTCTCGCCCTCGCCCTCCTCCTGCCGCTGATTGGATGCGGCAATGACATTCAAACGACCTCGGGCACGCGGTACGTCGCGGCCTACACCCAGCCTGTGCCAACGCCCGACCATAGGGCAAAGCCCGGCATTCCGCTCTCGATCGATCAGGAGGTCGTCAAAGCCGCTTCGGTCGATCCGCAATTGCAGATCCCCGGGCGGTTCGGTCTGGCGCGGATCGTGAACGGACGACTGACCGCCATTCCCGAAGAGGAGGCCGAGCAGTGGCGCGGCTTGGTCGCAAAACACACCAATCTGGGCGAGTTCGTCGCGATCAGCCCGCTGGTTGCGGCGCTGGCCGCAGGCGATGCGTGCAGGCCCTATTGCGATCCGATCCGTGAGATCCGTCTGGGGGCGGCGCGCCAGCATGTCGATGCGGTGCTGGTCTATGAGCTGGGCGCGCGCACCGAAAAGACAAACACTCTGCTCGCCGTGGCTGATCTGACCATCATTGGCGGGGCGTTTTTGCCCACCCGCACGGTCTCGGCCGAAGGCGTGGCGCAGGCGCTGCTTTTGGATGTGCGCAACGGCTATCCCTATGGCACGGCCAGCGCGCTTGCCGATCTGAGTGAGTTGTCGCCCTCCTTTGGCTCGGAAGCGGTCAGGGCACGGCTGCTTGAGGATGCCATGCTGCTCACGGTCGAGCGCCTGATGCCGGAGGTCGACGCGATGATCGGCAAGTTGATCGCCGCGCAGCTTGCCGCGCGTTAGAGTTCAGCCGCTGCGGAACTGCTTTGCCAGCCGCAGACCCTGGCCCTGATAGGTCGAGCCGAGCGCGGTTCCGTACAAGCGCTTGGGCGGGGCGGCCATCCGCTCATAGACGAGCCGCCCGACAATCTGACCATGCTCCAGCGCAAAGGGCGCTTCGTGGCAGCGCACCTCTAAGACCCCGCGCGCACCGCCGCCGCCAGCCGCGGCATGGCCGAAACCGGGGTCGAAGAAGCCCGCATAATGCACCCGGAACTCGCCCACCATCGCCAGATAGGGCGCCATCTCGGCGGCAAAATCGGGCGGCACATGCACCGCTTCGCGACTGACCAAAATGTAAAAGGCGCCGGGGTCGAGGATGATGCCGCCTTCGGGGCGCGGTTCGACCGGTTCCCAAAACTCCGCGACGGGATAATGCGCGATCCGGTCGAGATCGATGAGGCCGGAATGCGGTTTGGCGCGCCATCCCGCTGGCTGGCCGCTTTGCGGCGCAAGGTCGACCGAAAACCCGATGCCGCCATCGATATGCGGCGCGCGGTCGACAAGCCCCCGTTCGGCATGGAGCGCGCTGAGCGCAGCATCGTCGAGCGTGGCCTGCCCGCGGCGGAAGCGGATCTGGTTGAGCCGCATGCCAGGCCGGACCAGAACCGAAAAGCTGCGCGGGCTGATCTCGGCATAAAGCGGCCCGGCATATCCCGCTTCGATGCGATCGAATTCGGTGCCGCGATCGGTGATCAGCCGGGTGAAGAGATCGAGCCGCCCGGTGGAGCTTTTGGCATTGGCCACCGCAGAGATATCTGGCGGCAGGTCCAGACGCTCCATCAGTGGCACGATATAGACACAGCCTGTTTCCAGAACCGCGCCATCGCGCAGGTCCATCTTGTGCATCGAAAACGCATCCAACCTTTGGGTGACCGACTGGGTCGCCCCGGCCAAAAACGAGGCACGCACCCGCCAGGCCACCGGCCCCAGACGCAGATCCAGCGATGCCGGTTGGATCTGGCCGGCCTCAATGCCCGACGGCGCGGCGATGGCGCCGGTGTCGATCAAACGGGTTATGGCGATGTCGGGCAGAACGCCGGGCGGTCCGGGAGAAGTCTGGTCCACCGACGCGGCAGGATCGGTCATGAGAATTCGTGGGTTCTGGCCTGCGATGGATCATTGGTCGGGCCGGCGAGATTCGAACTCACGACCTCTTGCGCCCCATGCAAGCGCGCTACCAAGCTGCGCCACGGCCCGACCGCCGGCCCTGCGTATATCGGTTTGCAAGTCGGGTGCAAGGGCGAAAGCGGTCGTCCCAGCTGCTGGTCCTCGTCAGGGAGCGCGCTGCGGGCTGGCTCAGTCGTCAAGTTCGCGCAGGATGCGGGCGCGCACCGATTCGAGCCGTCCGATGGCATCCTCAATCAACGTCAGACGTTCAGCAGCCGGCAGGTCGGCATTGTCGGTCGGGGTCGCAGCACCCGCCAAAAGCCGAGGATCGGCTGTAATTTTGGGCCCTGCCTGTGGTTCAAGATCGTCGATCAGGTCGTTGTCATCCCACAATTCTTCATGCGCGCCCGCTCTCGATCGCGCTGGTGCAGTGTCGGTCGTCTCGGTCTTGGCTGGCGTCTCGGCCACAATCTTCATGCGGCCGCGATCGATCACCGCCCGC
>JBCDDO010000246.1:0-5031 GCA_039180245.1 Pseudomonadota bacterium
ACATGGTCAGCTTCACCGGCTCGACGCGGGCCGGCAAGTTGATCACCAGGGCAGCTGCCGACACGATCAAGCGGGTGACGCTGGAGTTGGGCGGCAAGGGCGCCAATATCGTCTTTGCCGATGCCGATGAAAAGGCGGTCACCCGCGGCGTGCGGCATTGCTTCAACAATTCCGGACAATCCTGCAACGCGCCCACGCGCATGCTTGTCGAGCGCCCGCTCTATGAACAGGCGGTTGAGACGGCAAAGCAGGTCGCCGAACAGACCGAGGTGTCGGCCGCCGAGCAGGAGGGACGGCAGATCGGTCCTGTCGTGTCGGATGTGCAGTGGGAAAAGATCCAGGGTCTGATCCAGACCGGCATCGACGAGGGCGCGCGGCTGGTCGCCGGCGGCACCGGCCGGCCCGAGGGGCTCAACCGAGGCTATTTCACCAGGCCCACGGTCTTTGCCGATGTCGATGCCGATATGACCGTTTGGCGCGAGGAGATCTTCGGCCCGGTCCTGTCGATCACGCCGTTTGACAGCGAGGATCAGGCCATCGAGATGGCCAATGACACCGCTTATGGGCTGACCAATTATGTCCAGACCCAGGATGTCGACAAAGCGCGCCGGTCGGCCCGGGCCCTGCGCAGCGGCATGGTTGAGATCAATGGCAAGTCGCGCGGCGCCGGGGCACCGTTCGGCGGCTACCGGCAATCGGGCAATGGGCGCGAGGGCGGCAGCTGGGGGCTGGAGGATTTTCTTGAGGTGAAATCCGTCGGCGGCTGGAACCTCTGACCGCTTCAGGCCGGCCTGTCGAACTGGGTCAGGCTTCTGCGCGGGGCGCAGCGCCGGTTTGCGCTGCGTCGCCGCGATGATCGGGAGTGTTTCGAAGGCAGCTCCCGGTCGCGCATTGTTTCAGGGATCCACGACAACTGCCTGTTGGGGCATATGAATGTCCCAGCGCGCACGGATTGCCGCATCCGCGGTCTCGCCCAAATGGTTCGAGGCGGGCGCGGCCAGGATCGCCCGTGCGGTGTCGCGCGCGCGGGCACGAATATCGGGCGCACCCTTCTCGGCCCAGGTCACGGGCGGGTCGCGATCTGCCAGGCTGGGATAGAAATAGTCCCGCTCCATCGCCGCCAAAGTCTGGTCCGACCCCAGGAAATGCCCGTCGCCGCGCACCGCTGCGGCGATGGCGTCATAGCCCAGCGTTTCCTCATCGACCTCAACCCCGCGAATGGTGCGATGCACATGGGAGAGCATCTCGTCATCCAGCACGAAGGCCTCGAAACTTGCGCCCAGAAGGCTGGCCATCATACCGGCACTCTCATAGACCATATTTGCGCCCGCCAGCCCCGCTGTGACCGCGGCCAGGGCCTTTTCGGCCCCCATTTGGGCATCGACGGCCTTGGCATCGGCCATTGCCGCGGCAACCCCCGAGGGCAGGCCCAGCCAGTTCGAGATCTGTGCAGAGGCCGCATTCATCACAGCACTTTCGCCGCCGCTGCCGGCAAAGGCACCGGTGCGCAGGTCGATCACGAAGGGCCAGTTGGAAAAGATCGCCGGATGCCCCGGGGCGAAGATGTTGATCATCACCAGTCCGGCCAGCGTTTCGGCCAGCGACTGGGCCAGAAACCCCGCCAGGGTCGCGGGCGCGGTCGCCCCGGCTTGGGCGGCGATGATGGCGTTGATCGGCACGCCCTGGGCCACGCACGCCAATGTCACGTCCACCGCATCCACCCCAAAGCGCAGGGGCGAGACGATGGGCGAGATATGCGCCTTCAGGCAGGGCTGGCGGCGAAACCGGCCCGTGCCGCCCATCGCAATGTCGAACATGTCGACCACCGGCGCGACGGCCGCACCGGTTGAAAACGAGGTGCCCACTGGCTTTGTCGTGCCCCGGATCAGCGCATAGGCGGTGTTGATGTCCAGATCGAACGGGTCGGGCACGTCCGTGGCAATGCAGCACCGGGTGAACCAGCTGATATTGGGCAGGTTGTCGGCCAGGCGGGTGAAGTCGAGCAGATCGCGCAAGGTCGACGGCCGGTAGCGGCCGGTCTCCAAATCCAGGGTCTGCACCGCAGCCCCGCCCGTGCCGAAATAGACCCGGTCGCCACCCAATTCGATGCTGTGGCGCGGCTCGCGCCCATGAAGTGTGAACCGCGTGCAGGCGCCTGCGATCACATCCTCGACCAAGCCGCGCGGAAAGCACAAGCGGCCCTCGGGCGACAGCTGGGCGCCGCGGCCCAGGGCGGCCTCGACCAGCACCGGCGGCGACTCGCCCAGCCCAAGCTCGGATAGGAGCCGCAGCGCGGTGCGATAGATGTTGAGGAGCTCGGCCTCCGACAGCGGTGCATAGCGCCCGCCGCGCTGTCCGGGCGCGGCCGGATTTTGCACCGGGGCGGCCTGGCGCGCCGCCACGCGGGCCGCGCGTCCGCCGCCGCGCCGCTGCGGTCGCGATTCCGCCATTCTCGCCATCCTTTCCAGCGTCCAGCCTGTCCGGCGTCCCGTCCTTTTCGGTGCCGCTGCGGCTTTCATCATCGCCACGCTGCCATAAGGCCGCAAGCTGGGCCGCGACATTGCGGGTTTTCCGAACGGCATGATCATGAATTTGGCAGGCGGGTTTTGGCGCTTGACCCGACCCGCGCGGCGGTTGACGCTTCATCCGGCGCTATGGGGAGAGGCAGGCATGGATCCCACAAAGGTCACCGAGGACGAGCGGGCAGCATTTCGTCGCGACGGTGCGGTTTTGCTGCGCCAGCGCTTCAGCGCGGATTGGATCGCGCAGCTGCGCGCGGGGATCGATGCCGATCTCGCCGCCCCCTCGCCGCGGCTGACGCGGCACACCAAAGATCCCGACGCTCCGGCCTATCTGGAGGATTTCTGGGTCTGGAACCTCTTTCCCGAATTCGAAACCTTCGTGCGCCAGTCGCCATGTGCCGCCCTGGCCGCCGGGCTGTTGGAAGCGCCGTCCATCAATCTTGTCATGGACAATTGGTTCCTGCGCGAAGCGGGCTCGACCTCGCGCCCGCCCTTTCATCAGGATCTGGCCTATTTCGACTTTCAGGGCAGCATGTGCGTGCTCTGGCTGCCATTGGAGCCGGTGAGCCGCGAGAACGGCATCGCTTTCGTGCGCGGATCGCATCTTTGGGACAAGCTCTTCATGCGGGTGCGTTTTGCCGATGGCCATTCCGATGGCGGCTTCACAGCCGATGGCGCCTGCGAGGTGAACGGGCAGGTGTATCACACCCCGCCCGATATCGCCGCGGATCCCGGCGCCTTTGAGCTTTTGCAATGGGATCTGGAGCTTGGCGATTGCATCTTCTTTGACATGCGCACCCTGCATGGGGGGCTGTCATCGGTCACGCCGACCGAAACCGTGCGCCGCTTTACCCTGCGGATGACCGCGCCGGATGGGATGATCCGGTACCGCGGCGATTGGGCCAAGGAGGAGCGGGCGATTTTCGAGGCCGCAGGCTACCGCGATGGCGACCGGCTGACCGGATCGATGTTTCCGCAACTCTGGCCTGCGGCATGAAAGGCACCGCCCGCGCCGTGGTGATCGGCGGCGGCATCGCCGGCTGCTCGGCGCTCTACCATCTGACCCAGGAGGGCTGGACCGATGTGATGCTCCTGGAGCGTGACGAGCTCACCTCGGGCACGACATGGCATTCGGCCGCTCAGGTCACTGGCTTTGGCGCCATTCAGGTGATGGTTGGCCTGAAGGCGCATTCCATCAAGCTCTATCAAGAGCTTGCAGCCGATCCGGACTATCCCATCAACTACCATCACGGCGATGGCGGGCTGCGGCTGGCCTCGCAGGATTGGCATATGGAGGGCTATCGGCACTTCATCTCGATGGCCCGCGGCATGGGGGTTGAGTATGAGCTGCTCGATCCCGAGGAATGCGGCCGCCGGCACCCGCTGATCGTGACCGACGGGCTCAAGGGCGCGCTTTGGGATCCCCATGATGGCGATATCGACCCGGCGCAGCTCTGCCAGGCGCTGGCACGGCGGGCGCGCAAGGCTGGGGCCGAGGTGCATCGGCACATGCCGGTCACGGGGCTGAGCCAGACGGCCAGCGGCGAGTGGCGGGTTGAAACCCCCAAGGGCACGATCCTTGCCGAGCACATCGTCAATGCCGGCGGCTATCGGTGCAACGAGATCGGCGCGATGATGGGGGTGAGCCTGCCCGTCGTCTCGATGGAGCATCAGTATTTTCTGACCGAGCCGATTGCCGCGATCCAGGCGCATGACGGGCGCGTGCCGCTGTTGCGCTGCCCGACGGATGACTTCTATTCCCGCCAGGAAAAACAGGGGCTTCTGGTCGGGTTCTATGAGCAGGATTGCCGCACTTGGGGGATGGACGGGATCGACCCGAACTTCACCAATGCGCTCTGCCCCAACGATCCCGACCGGGTGCTGCCGGTGCTGGAGGCGGTCTTTGAGCGGCTGCCCTGTCTGACCGAGACCGGCATTCACACCATCGTCAACGGCCCCATCACCTACACCCCCGACGGCGTGCCGCTGGTCGGCCGCATTCCGGGGCGGCGCAATGCCTGGTGCATCACCGGATTGCGCGCGGGGCTGGGCGAAGGCGGCGGCCATGGCTGGCTGCTGGCCCAACAGATGGTGCATGGCGAGGCCTGCTATGACACCTGGGCGCTCGATCCGCGGCGGTTTTCGGATTATGCGACGCAGGACTACACCGCCAAGAAGGCGATTGAGGACTACCAGAACGAATTCCGCTTCCACCGCCCGCATGAACATCGCCCGGCCGGCCGCCCGGCGCGGGTGACACCGCTTTACGACAGGCTGGCCGCGGCGGGCGCCGAGTTCGGCCCGGTCAATGGCTGGGAACGGGCGCTTTTTTTCAAACCGAGCCCCGATTTCGAAGACATGCCCGGGTTCGGCTTCACACCCTCTCATGCCGTGGTGGCCGAGGAGGTGCGCTGCGTGGCCGAGCGGGTGGGCCTCATGGAGGTCTCCGGCTTCACCCGATATGAGATCAGCGGCGCTGTGGCGGCGGAATGGCTGGCCGGTCTCTTCG
>JBCDDO010000247.1:0-5030 GCA_039180245.1 Pseudomonadota bacterium
CGCCTCGCGGATCTGCCGGCCTTCCTCGGTGCGCACAGGGATGTTTTGCAGGTTCGGATCGGTTGAGGCGAGCCGGCCCGTGGTCGTCGCCGCCAGGCTGAAGGAGGTGTGCACTCGCCCGGTTTCTGGGTGGATATAGGTGGGCAGCGCGTCGGTATAGGTCGATTTGAGCTTGGAGAGCTGGCGCCAGTCCAGCACCCGGGCCGGCAGATCATGCCCTTCGGCGGCCAGCGTCTCCAGCACATCGGCCCCGGTGCCCCAGGCGCCGGTTTTGGTCTTCTTGCCGCCCTGCAAGCCCATCCGGTCAAAAAGGATGTCGCCCAGCTGCTTGGGGCTGCCGACATTGAAGCTCTCGCCCACGAGCTCATAGATCTCGGCCTCCAGCCCGGCCATGCGCTGGGCAAAGCCGTTGGACAGGCGCGACAGCCGGTCGCGATCGATCCGGATCCCGGCCATCTCCATCTCGGCCAGCACCGGCACCAGCGGGCGTTCCAGCGTTTCATAGACCGTGCTCATCCGGTCGCGCACCAGCCGCGGTTTCAACGCACGGTGCAGCCGCAAGGTGACATCGGCATCCTCGGCGGCGTAGATCGCGGCCTTGTCGATGGGCACCCGGTCGAAGGTGACAGCCGATTTGCCCGACCCGATCAGCTCTTTGATCGGCATCGGCTTGTGGGCGAGATGGCGTTCGGAAAGCGCATCCATGCCATGCGCGCCCAGCCCGCTCTCCAGGGCATAGGAGATCAGCAGCGTGTCGTCGATCGGCGCCACGCTGAGCCCGGCCCGGGCCAGCACCTTGATGTCGTATTTCAGGTTCTGCCCGATCTTGAGGATCGCGGGGTCTTCCAGGATCTCGCGCAGCATCGCCAGGGCGGTGTCGCGGTCCATCTGGCCATCGGCGGGCTCCTGCGCGCCCAAGAGATCGCCATCGCCAGTGACATGGCCCAGCGGGATATAGGCCGCCTGCCCCGGCTCGACACAGAGCGAGACACCGACGATTTCAGCGCGCATCTCATCGAGCGAGGTCGTCTCGGTGTCCACCGCCACCCAGCCGCGCGCCCGTGCCGCGTCGCAGATCGCCTGAAGCGCCGCGTCCTCGCGGACCACGGTGTAGCCGTCCTGCGTGATCGGTGCCGCCGCGGCCGGCGCGGATGCGGCGGCGTCGCTGCTGAGGCGGCCCGCACCGGGCCCCGAGGCGGCGACACCCCCCGCCCGGTTGCCGCTGGGCGCTGCGGCAATCACCGGCGCCTCGACCCCCAGCGTCTCGGCAATCCGGCCGGTGAGGCTGCGAAACTCCATCGCGGCCAAAAACCCCAGCAGGGTCTGCGGCTCGGGCGCTTGCAGCACCAGATCCTCGGCCGGTTCAGGCAGCGGCACGTCGCGCCGCAGGGTGACCAAGGCGCGGCTGATGCGGATCTTCGCGGCATTCTCTTCGATCGACTGCCGCCGCTTGGGCTGCTTGATCTCGCCGGCCCGTTCGATCAGGCTCTCGACATCGCCATATTCGTTGATCAACAGGGCCGCGGTCTTGATGCCGATCCCGGGCGCCCCGGGCACATTGTCGACCGCATCGCCGGCCAGCGCCTGAACATCGACGACCTTCTCGGGCCCCACGCCGAACTTCTCTTCCACCTAGTCGCGCCCGATGCGCTTTGATTTGATCGGATCGCGCATCTCCACGCCGCCGCCGACAAGCTGCATCAGATCCTTGTCCGAGGAGATCACCGTCACCCGTGCCCCCTCCGCCGCGGCGGCCTCGGCATAGGAGGCGATGATGTCGTCGGCCTCAAACCCCTCCATCTCGATGCAGGGCAGGTTGAAGGCCCGGGTCGCATCGCGGATCAGCGGAAATTGCGGCACCAAATCCTCGGGCGGCGGCGGCCGCTGGGCCTTGTAGTCGGGATAGATCTCGTTGCGGAAGGTCTTGGAGGAATAGTCGAAAATCACCGCCACATGGGTCGGCGCGTCCTTGCCCTTGGCATCCTCGACCATCTTGAAGATCATGTTGCAAAAGCCCTGCACGGCCCCCACCGGCAGGCCGTCGGATTTGCGCGTCAGCGGCGGCAGCGCGTGAAAGGCCCGAAAGATGTAGCCGGACCCGTCGATCAGATGCAGATGATCGCCCTTTGCAAACCCCATACCGACCCCCTGCCCGGTTCGATGTCGGTCGCACAAACCTGCGGTCTTGCGCCCCATCCTCGCGTCGCCCGCCCTCTTTCTACGCCCCGTCTTTGCCGGGTGCCACCGCTTCTTGGACCGTGGCATGGCCGCTGTTGATCCGGGCGGTGATCTCGCCAAGCCGGGTGAGGTCCTGCAATGCGGCCGGCAGCGAGAAGGAGGCCTCCACAAAGGCCCAGGCATAGGTGACGATTGCGAAGATCTCGCCCGCGCTGGCATCGAGGATCCTGGCAGCAAACCAAGTTGCAAAGACCAAGAACCCCGATTGCAGCACAAAGACCGAGCCATAAAGAACCGCCTCGGTGTCAGACAGGCGGATCTCGACCCGGCGCAGCGCCCGCAAATGTCCCACCAGCAGCGAGGGCAGGCCCAGGGCCAGCGTGTCGACCTGCCGCTCCTTTTGGGCGTTGAGGGCGGCGTTGAGCCGGAAGAACCGGCGGTGAAACAGGCTGTAAAATCCCCCGACCACCGCCGTCATAATCAGCGCTGCCGCCAGAAGCCGCCAATCGAAGACCCAGAACACCACAAGCGCGACCAAGAGCTGGATTGCCGCGGTGAAGAACTCCGGCAGGGCATGTTCGAGAAAATCGACCAGCTCGCGGGCCAGATCGATGCGCACCGTGCGGGTGCCCACCGGCAAGCTCCGCCGCTGCCGGTTCAGCGCGCCGCCAAGATGCACCCGAATGGCGCTGTAGGCGCGGGTGTCATAGATCCGCCGGCCCACCGACAGCGCGGCCAGAAGCGCCAAAAGCCCAAAGAGTCCGGCCAGAGCGAGGCTCGATCCGGAAACAACACCATCAATGGCCAGACCCAGCTGCAGCGGGATCAGCGCAATGGCGGCGTTTTCCAGGATAACGAGCGCCCAGGTGACGGCAATGCGGCCGCGAAACCGGCGCAGGATTTGACCCAGACCGAGATGTTGATGTTGGGGGCTGGTTTTGGGACCAGGGGGAGCCTGTGCCTGGCCGGTGTCGGGCACCAGCGGGTGACAGTCCGGCCTAGTGCCCGCCCGCGCCGGCCTTCAGAATGAAGCGCTTGTCGCAATAGGGGCAATCGACCCAGCCTTTCACCGGATCGATGGAGAGCCACACCCGCGGATGGCCCAGCGCCCCCTCACCGCCATCGCAGGCGATGCGCGTTTTCGTCACCATTTCGGTTTCCGGAGCGTCATGGCCCGGCTCGATCTGTTGGGTCTCGGCGGTCATGAGCTGGCTCCTCCGTTATGGCGTGCTGGCGGGCATGGGCAGGCGGCCGCAATGATACCGGACCAAGTTAGCGCAGCAAGGATTAACGCAGCGCCTAAGGCTGGTCGCCCCTAAGGCTGATCAGTCGTCGCAGCCTCTTCGAGTAGGTCTGCGATCTTGTGGATACGGCCCCAATACACCGCGCCCATGCCCGCAAAGATACCAGCGGTTAGGCGCTGCATCACGGGCTCTCGCCACATGCGGCCAAGCCGCTGCACCTCCTCCACCGAAAGCTCCCGATAGCTCAGGGCCAACACGGCATAGGCATGCTGTCGTGCCTGCATCGGCATGTAAGGTGAATGCACTGTCGGCCATGGACCGAGTTCATATCGGTCGCCAGCCGCGGCGCTGCGAAGAAACGCCGTCGCGTTGTTGACGAGCAGTGCAAGCTCCGTCGCCCATCTCGCCTCTTCGACCGCACGGATGGCCGCGAGGCGCTCGGGATCCGTTCGGGCATATTGCGCAACCAAGGCGCTCCCTTCGGCGCGCACAGCCTCGTCATCGCGCCGCCGTGTCGCCAGTTCGGCCGCCATGGCCTGTTGCCAAAGCGCGTCACCGGCAATGGCGCGCAGCTGCGTGAGGTCCTCCGGCTCGGATATATCGGCGAGCGTTTGGGCGACGACCCGCGCCGCCTCGCGCATATCGCCATACCGGGCAACCGCCGCGCGCCAGGCCTCGAGAACCGCTGCATCCTCGCTCTCGAAAGGCGGATCGGCGGGGTCGAGACTGAGCCCCTCAAGCAGCGCCGCGATCTGCATCTGCTCAAGCAGCGCGTAATAGGCGGCCTCGGTCTCGGCACGCACAGACCAGGTGCCGAGCAATATGGCAAGACAGCATAGGACAAGTCGCATCCGCCTCTCCCCTTTGATCCCAGGGCATCGCTTGCGGGACCCATGCTGTCACAGCGTACGCAGGCGGCAATCCCGAACCGGGCGGCTAAAGCCGCGGTCTGCTGACCGCATCGACCAGATCCTGGCCGACAGCCCGCATGCGGATCGTGAACTCCCGCTCGATCACATCGAAAAACACCCGGTTGAACCGCTGCATGGCCGGTTCGTTGTTCCACGCCGTCATCTGTTCAATCTCATCGACCGAGAAATCCCGGTATATCAGCGCGAAACTGGCATAGACTGCTCGATTGACCTCGACGCGGACCAGCCAGCTTTGCGTTTCGACAAGCTCGCGAATCTCGGCCTCGCTCATATCGATCGGATTGTCGGCCGCTGCCATCATCCCTCTCATCATGGCAACCCCGATATTCATCGCAAAGACCATCATCCGCTCCGAAGCGCCAGTCGCGCGATCCATCGCCCGCAGGGCGGCGAGCCGCGCCGGCGCGTCTTCGGTGTATCGCGCCATCAGCGCGAGCCCCTCGTCCAACATTTCGGCCCGGTCCATTCGGGTGACTGCAACCGAAGCGCGCGTGATCTCTTGGGACAGTTGCGTATCGGCGATTTCGTGCAGACGCGCGAGGTCCTCTTCCGTCACGCGTTGCGCGAGATCGCCGATACGCAACTGTCCCAAGAGATCACGCGCGCTTCGGTTGCAGTCACCCGAATGGACCGGGCCGAAATGTTGGATGAGGGGCTCGCGCTGATGGCGCGATAC
>JBCDDO010000248.1:0-4992 GCA_039180245.1 Pseudomonadota bacterium
GGCGGCCCCTGCCGGGGACGGCGCGCCAGCACCATGGCAATGATCGGAAACAGCACCAGCCCGGCCAGATAGGCCAAATGCGGGAGGGTGAAACTCAGGCCCGGCATCTTGCCCCCCATCCGGTCACGCCTGGTGCGCCGGCACAGCGATGTTGGAAAGGGCCTGCGCGAGGGCGGTCGCGCAGGCCCGGTGATCATGCAGCCGATAGCTGTTTGAGTACTGGCCTCAGAGCTTGAGTTCCAGACCCTCCACCAGTTCCGGCGAGACGTAGCCCAGCGAGCCCGACATCATATAGTCGAGCTGCAGCTTGAAGATGCGCGCCGAATTGGGGTCGCGATTGGCATAGCGGAACCAGATCGGCACGGCGACCTCGGTCATCAACTCGACATCGTCCTGGGTCAGACGCGTCACCTCGGTGCCGTCCTCTTCGAACTTCACCCAGGCCTCCTGATCGGCCTTCTGGATCGCGGCATGGTGATGGTCGGAATAGACCGCCGTCTCCATCTCCACAAACTGGCGCATCGCCGGGCTGAGCGCATCCCAGGCCGATTGGCCGACGGTGATGTCCATCAAATCGACCGGTTGGTAAAGTGACATGAAGCCCGGAGGGCCCATCGAGATATAGCTGGTCACCTGGCTGAAACCCAGCGCGTAGTTCACCGCCGGACCGACATAATCGGCCACATCGATGGTGCCTTTTTCGAGCGCCGGGAAAATTTCCGAGCCGGGCAGCACCGTCGTCTCGGCGCCGATCTCGGTGAAGACCTCGGCCACCATCCCGCCTGGCAGGCGCATCTTGCGGCCGCGGAAATCGTCGATCGAGCGGATCGGGACCTTGGAGTGGATAATGTTGGGGCCGTGATGGACCGGGCCGACATAGACCATGCCCTGGGCCGCGAAAAGCTCGCGTGCGATTTCCAGCCCGCCCAGGCCGTGGAAGAACACATCCCATTCATGCGGGTTGCGCAGCCCCAACGGATAGCTGGTCAGAAAGGTCGCGGCCGGCACGATGCCCTGGGCGTAGATGGTGAACGGGTTGATCGCCTCCAGCACGCCGTTCTTGACCGCGTCATAGAGCTGGAAATCGCCGACCACATCATTGGCCCCGAAGGGCTGGAAGGCCAGCTCGCCTCCGGTCTTCTCGACAATCGTGGCGCACCAATCCTTGAAGATCTGCAGACCGGCGCCGCCGGGCCAGGAGGATTGGATCCGCCAGGTCGTGGTTTGCCCCTGCGCGGTTGCAATGGCGGGCGCAGCAAGCGTGACCGCACTTGCCCCCATAATCCGGCTGAGCGCGGCGCGGCGCGACGTCTTGATGGTCATATGTCTCCTCCCGAGAGATCATGTTCGCCAGGTTTTTCCACCTTGATGATGGCGGTGTACTGTTTTCGCGCAGCGAGGGTAGCACTTATCCGCCGCCACTGCCATCCTGCGGAGGATTTTCCGCTGGATGGCAGCGCAGCGGGTGCACGCCGGAGGAGCATGGCGCAAAACGACCCGCCACGATCGTTGGAGATGCTGATCGGTGCACAGATCCGCGCCTTTCGCATCGTGCTGGGCATGAAGCTCAGCGATCTGGCCATGGCCGCGGGGCTGTCGCAGGGCATGCTGTCGAAGGTCGAGAATGGCCAGACCACGGCCTCGCTTGCCACGCTGCAGGCGCTCGCGCAGGCGCTCAACATGCCGCTGGCGAGTTTCTTCACCAAGTTCGACGCGAAATCCGACGCCACCTTTGTGAAGGCCGGCCAGGGGCTGACCATCGAGCGGCGGGGCAGCTCGAAGGGCCATCGCTATCAGCTTTTGGGTCATGAGCTGCGCTCGGAGGTCGGGGTCGAGCCCTTCCTGATCACGCTGGATGAGAGTTCGGACGCCTATCCGATCTTTCAGCATGAAGGTGTCGAGTTCCTCTACATGCTGTCGGGCGCGCTCGACTACGCGCATGGCGACCGCACCTATTCCATGCGGCCGGGAGATTCGCTGTTCTTCGATGCCAGCATCCCGCATGGGCCGCTGAAGCTCGAGACGCTTCCAGCGATTTACCTGTCGATCATCGTAACCCCGCGCACGGCCGGGTAGTTTCCTGTCAGGAAAGTCTTTTTTCTTGACGGAAAACCCTGCTGTCGTAGGTAGGGCGGAGCGGCGGGGAGAAGGCGCATGTGCGGCATTGTCGGTCTTTATCTGAAGAACATGGCTCTGGCACCGGAGCTTGGGCGACTGACAGCGCTGATGCTGCATGAGATGGCCGCGCGCGGCCCGGATTCCACCGGCTTTGCGGTCTACGGACCGCCCGATGGCACAACGCGGCTTTCGGCCGTATCGCGCACCGGTGACACCGAATGGGAGAGCCATGCACGCGCGCTGGGCCAGGCGCTCGGCTCCGAGGTTGCGGTCGAGCCCCTGGCCGATCACGCGCTGCTGCGCTTTGCCAGCGACGCCGACGGGTCGGGCGAGGCGCGCGGGCAGGCGGCGCGGAACTGGCTGATCGCGCATGCGCCCGATGTGTCGGTGCTGTCGGTTGGTCAGTCGATTGCGCTTTGCAAGGGGTTGGGCGACCCCGATGAGGTCGCAGCGCGGCTGCAGCTTGCCCAGCGCAGCGGGACCCATGCGATGGCGCATACCCGCATGGCCACCGAAAGTGCCGTGACGACCGAGGGCTCGCACCCGTTTTCGACCGGGGCCGATACCTGCCTGGTGCATAACGGCTCGCTGTCCAACCACAACCGGCTGCGCGCCAATTTGCGCCGGCAGGGTGAGACCTTTCAGACCGAGAACGATTCGGAGGTTGCGGCCGGCTATCTGGCCTGGCGGATGCGCGAGGGCGACAGCTTGGACGATGCCATTGCTGCGGCCCTGCGCGACTTTGACGGGTTTTTCACCTTTGCCATCGGCACTGCCGACGGGTTTGCCGTGGTTCGCGACCCCATTGCCTGCAAACCGGCCGTGATTGCTGAGACCGATGATTGGGTTGCCATGTCCTCGGAGTTTCGGGCCATTGCCAAGCTTCCCGGCGTCGAACATGCCGAAATCTGGGAGCCGGAGCCGGCCCGGATCTATGCCTGGAGCCACGCCGCATGACCCCGCTCGCGACGCCGCTGAGGGGCCGCTGCCTGTGCGGTGCGGTGACCTTTGAGGTCGATCCGCCGCTGAACTGGACGGGCCATTGCCATTGCGAAAGCTGCCGGCGGCAGACCTCCTCGCCGATGACCAGCTTTTTCGGCGTGAACACCGAACGGGCGCGCTGGACCGGCGCGGCGCCGGCGGTCTACGTGTCTTCGCCCGGGGTGTCGCGTATGTTCTGTGCCAACTGCGGTGCGCCCATGGCCTATCACTCCGAGGCGTTTGCGCATGAGACGCATTTTTACGTGGCCTCGCTTGAAGATCCGCGCGTCCTCGCGCCCGACCAGCATTTCCACTATGGCGAGAAGCTGCCCTGGCTGGAGATCGGCGATCACTTGATCAAGCATCATGCGGGGGCTGGATGATGTCGAACGCAGATCTCGACCTTGCCACGCTCAGCCGGCGCGCGGCCAATGCGGCCCTGCAGGCAGCGCAGGACGGTGCCTTCCGTCTGCTCAGCCCCAATGGTGCGCATGCGCTGGCCTGCGGGCTGATGGCGCCGATCTCGGTGACCATCGAGGGGCATGCCGGCTATTACGCCGCCGGGGCCAACAAGGCCGCCGATGTGACGATCCGCGGCAATGCCGGCACCGGCGTGGCCGAAAACCTGATGTCGGGCCGCGTTCGTGTCACCGGCAATGCCTCGCAATCGGCGGGTGCGACGGGGCATGGCGGGCTTTTGGTCATCGAAGGCGACACTGCGGCGCGCTGCGGCATCTCGATGAAGGGCATCGACATCGTGGTGGGCGGCAGCGTGGGCCATATGTCGGCCTTTATGGCCCAGGCCGGGCGGCTGGTGGTGCTGGGCAATGCCGGGGCGGATCTGGGCGATTCGATCTATGAGGCGGAGCTCTTTGTGCGGGGCCGCGTCGCCTCGCTGGGCGCGGATTGCGAGGAAAAAGAGATGACGGAGGCGGATCGCGCCGCTCTGGCCGCACTTTTGGCAGCGGCAGGGATGGACGCCGACCCGGCGCAGTTTCGCAAGTATGGCTCGGCGCGGCGGCTCTATCACTTCTCCATCGACAATGCGGATGCCTATTGATGGCCGATTATTCCAAAACCCCCGGAACCCTGCCGCGCAAGGCGGCCTTGTTCGACGACTACACCCTGTCGGAGATCAGGCGGGCGGCGGCCACCGGCATCTATGACATCCGCGGCGGCGGGGCCAAGCGGCGGGTGCCGCATTTCGACGATCTGGTGTTTCTGGGCGCCTCGATGAGCCGCTATCCCTTGGAGGGGTACCGCGAGCGTTGCGACACCGATGTGGTGCTGGGCGACCGGTTTGCCGAAAAGCCGCTGGCACTGAAGATCCCGATCACCATCGCCGGCATGTCTTTCGGCGCGCTTTCGGCCCCGGCCAAGGAGGCGCTGGGCCGGGGCGCCTCGGCTATGGGCACCGCGACGACCACCGGCGATGGCGGCATGACCGAGGAGGAGCGGGGGCATTCGAGCCTGCTGGTCTATCAGGTGCTGCCCAGCCGCTATGGCATGAATCCCGATGATCTGCGCCGGGCCGATGCCATCGAGGTGGTGGTCGGCCAGGGCGCCAAGCCCGGCGGCGGCGGCATGCTGCTGGGCCAAAAGATCGGGCCGCGGGTGGCGCAGATGCGCACGCTGCCGGAGGGGATCGACCAGCGCTCGGCCTGTCGGCACCCCGACTGGACGGGGCCGGACGATCTGGAAATCAAGATCGGCTAGCTGCGCGAGATCACCGGCTGGCAGAAGCCCATCCTTGTGAAGGTGGGCGCGGCGCGGCCCTATTACGACACGGCGCTGGCGGTGAAATCCGGCGCCGATGTGGTGGTCGTCGATGGCATGCAGGGCGGAACGGCGGCCACGCAAGAGGTCTTTATCGAGCATGTCGGCATCCCGACC
>JBCDDO010000249.1:0-4990 GCA_039180245.1 Pseudomonadota bacterium
CCCATCCTTCATGATCGCGATGCGGTGGCCGATGCGGATCGCCTCATCAAGATCATGGGTGATGAAGAGCGTGGTTTTCTTAAGCTGCGCGACCAGCGCCGTGAACTGGTCCTGCAGCTGGAGCCGGATCAGCGGGTCGAGCGCCGAGAACGGCTCATCCATCAACAGGATCGCGGGGTCGGACGCCAAAGCCCGGGCGATGCCCACGCGCTGCTGCATGCCGCCCGACAGCTCCTTTGGCAGGCGGTCCTTATAGCCGGCCAGGTCGACCAGCTCCAAGGAATGGTCCGACACCGCCCAGCGGCGCGACTTCGCCACGCCCCGGATTTCCAGCGGATAGGCCACATTGTCGCGCACCGAGCGGTGCGGCATCAGCGCCATATGCTGGAAGACCATGCCGATCTGCTGGGCGCGCACCTGCCGCAGCTCGCGGTCCGACATCGCACCGACATCCTTGCCGAGGATCTCGATCACACCGGCCGTCGGCTCAATGAGCCGGTTGACATGGCGCACCAGCGTCGACTTGCCGGAGCCCGACAGGCCCATGATGCAGAAAATCTCGCCACTCGGCACCTCGAAGGAGGCGTCCTGAACGCCCACCACGCAGCCGAACCGTTCCAACACCTGGGGTTTCGTCAGGCCTTCGGCCCGGATCGCGTCCATCGCTTCGGCGCTACGATCGCCAAAAATCTTCCATACGCCGTCAAGCCTTACGACAGCCTCGCTCATGCTGGATCTCCGGCGGATATGAGGAAACGGCCGCCGAGCAAACTCGGCGGCCGGGGGTCAGTGGGTTATTGGCTCATCCAGCCCAGAACCCGATCCTCATTCTCCGCAACCCATTCCTTGGCATAGGCAACGGGGTCCTTCTTGTCGATCACCAGCGCATAGGTCATGGCGCTGACCTCATCGGTGGTCAGGTCCATGTTCTTGAAAAGGCTGGCAACTTCAGGATAGCTGTCGTCGATCTCGGCCGCATAATGCAGGTGCAGATAGGCGGTGTCCCAGGCCATGGCAGCCGAAGATTTCTCCAGCCATGCCGGATCGTCGGTGGGCTGGATCACGTTCCACTCGGCCGCATTATAGGCCGGCTCTTCAAGCACCTGAAGATCGTGCAGCACGAACACATAATGGGGGGTGTAGCAGAACCCGACCCAGGGCTCGCCGGCCTTGATGGCATTGTCGAGATTGGCATAGGCCAGGGTTTCGTCAAACTCGGTCAGCGTGACGGTCTGGTCATAGCCGTAAGACTTGGCGCGGACTTTTTCGACATTGGTCGAGGCCCAGCCCGGTGCGCCGATCCAGACCTCGCCCACCCCGTCATCATCGGTGTCAAAGAGCGCCGCAATATCGGGATCGGTCAGATCGGTGATCGAGCGGATGTCATGCGCATCGGCGGTGGCCTTGTCCACGCACATGCCCTGGAAGGCGGCCACGCCGTTGGGGTTCTGCACAACAGTGCCTTTTTCCTTCACATAGGTGTCGTGAAGGTTCTGCTGGTTGGGCAGCCAGACTTCGGGATGCGCATGCATCGAGCCCTTGTCCATCGCTTCGAACACGATCGGGTTGGTGCCGTTCTGCAGCTCGACCTCAAGCCCAAGATTCTCTTCGATGGCAACCTTCAGGATGTTCGCGGTTGCCGCCACCGAGGGCCAGTTCGGCACCCCGATCACGATCTCCGCCGCGAGGGTCGGCGTGGCGGCCACCATGGCAGCCGATGTCAGTAGAGCAAGTCTGTTCATCTTCCTTCTCCTTGTTGAGCCGGAACGGTTCAGACCGTCCCGATGTTTTGGTTGCGTTTTTTTGTCTATACAGTGCTAGCCGAACGCCAGGGCAAGGTCCATCACATGCCGGACCCAAATTTCGGGGGCAGTGCCGCGACCACGATCTCTCCGATCAGATCGCACTCCGCATCGCTGAGCTCCAAGGGCAGCCGAATGTCGCAAAGCTTCGCCAGGATCCGTGCTGCGGCGGGGGGTGTCTGGGCGCCATCGAAAAACTGCCAATGGTCGGGGCGGCTGGTAAATCCGACCGGTTTGTCGGCACCGAACCATTTGATTGCAACGCCGCGTTCCTTGGCGCGATCGATGGTTTGGGTGATCTCGTCCGCGGTAAACCCCTGAAGCAGAAACTGGATCGAGGTCGGCGCCAGATGCGCTGTGCTGGCGAGCGCTGGCACATAGATCGCCTGGGCACGGGCCAGCCGTGCCGCGATGCGGTCATGGATTGCGCGCCAGCGATCGACCCGCGCATCAAGCTCGGCGAGCTGGGGCCTGAGGATCGCGGCCGTCAACCCGTTCATCCGCATCGAGAAATTGGGCGTCGTCATCCGCCAACGCTCAAAACAGGCCTCATCCGGCCGCGCCCGGTGCTGGGCATAGAGCATATAGGAGCCCGACATCAGGATCATCTGTGCGGCAAGATCCGGATCATCGGTGACGATCAGCCCGCCTTCGCCGCCATTGAGATGCTTGTAGCTTTGCGCGCTGAAACAGCCGATGGCGCCAAAGCGCCCCGTCAGCCGCCCGTTCCAGCGGGCGCCGGGGGTGTGGGCGCAATCTTCGATCAGCGTCACGCCTTCAGTTGCGCACAGTGCGGCCACCGCCTCCAAATCGCCGACATGCCCGCGCATATGGCTCAGCATGAGGTGGCGCGCCCCGCTGCTGCGGATCTTGCGGCGCAGATCTGCCATATCGACGACCAGATCTTCGGTGATATCGACAAGAACCGGCACGCCGCCTGCATGGGCAATGGCACCGGCGACCGGTGCCAGGGTGAAGGCGTTCACAAGCACCGGGTCGCCGGCCGCGACCCCGGCCGCGCGCAGCGCCAAAAAGAGCGCGCAGCCGCAGGAGTTCACCGCAACGCAGTAGCGCGCGCCGGTGTAATCGGCGAATTCGACCTCAAGGCTTGCGGCCTCCGCATCGCCGCCTTCAGCCTGGGCATAGCGAAAGAGCGCGCCCCGCTCCATCACCCGCATCGCCGATTGGCGGGCTGCCGCCGGAATCGGCGGCGGCGCTGCCAGATTGCCAGCAAAGCGCGCCCCGTCCGCGGCGGGCTCAGCAGGCTCTGCGGCCTCTGCGTCGATCACGGGCTGTCGTGGAGCCGAAGGCATACGCGCCTGCCTGTCTCGCGGCGCACCATCGCGCCTTCCCAAGTTGAGGCGAAGTCGGACGGCGCTGTCAACCTGGGTCTGAAACCTTCGGAAAATCCGGATCACCCGTTCGAAGTCGTGACGAGCCGACCTGTTCGGCGATCAGCGCGATCATCTCGAACATCACCGCCGCCGCGACCCGGGCCGTGATCATGTTGCTGTGGTCGCGCGTCGGCATCAGGCACACAACGTCACCGCCGATGATGTTCATGCCGCGAACCGCATGCAGCAGCGCCAGCGCCTCATCGACCTGAAACCCCTGCTCGCCGGGTTCCAGATTGGCCACGCCCGGCGCCACGGTTGGGTCGAGACTGTCGAGATCGAAGGTGATGTAGACGGGCCGGCCGGCAAGCGTCTCGCGGATCTGGGCGATCGCGGCCTCCTGGCCGATCTTGCGATAGTCTTTCATGGTGATCACGGAATAGCCGTACTCGTAGGAGGGTTGCAGCCAATCGAGCGTGCGCGGGTTGCCGCGGATTCCGATCTGGACGCTGGCCGTGGGGTCGATATGGCCCTGATCGGCCAGATAGGCGCCCCAATGCGCGGCCGATTTCCGCGCGCCCAGGAAGTGGGGCACCTTGGTGAAGACGTCGGTATGGGCGTCGATATGCAGCAGGACGGCCTTCTCGCCCTGCGCGAGCGCGCCGCCGCCAAGCGCCTGCAAGATCCCCCCGGTGATCGAATGGTCGCCGCCGATTGACACCGGGCGCGCGGCTGCGGCATCGATGCCCCGGTAAAAATCGGTGATGCGCGCAATGCAGGCCTCATTGTCATTGGCCTCGGGCAGCGGCACATCGTTGAGATCGGCGATGCGGCAGCTCTGCCACGGGTCGAGCCCCATCCCCAGATGCACCCGGCGCGCCACGGCCGAGACATGCCGGACCGCGCGCGGGCCCAGATGCTGATCGCGCTCGGTCGTGCCATTGCCTGTGGAATGCGGAACGCCGACAAGTGCGATGTCGCATGCCGCGGGATCCTGCAGGATCGGGCAGCGAAACAGCGTCGGAATGCCCCACCAATAAAGGTTCTCCATCATCCGGGATTGGCCGAGATCGGGATCGACATCTTCGCTCATCACGCGGCGCCTTTTGCTAAAGTTCTGTGCCAGCCTAGCGATCCTGGCCGCGGCAAGCACGGTCAAAGACCGCAGCAGCGGCGCGTCAGCCGGGTTGGGCCGGCGGGACGAGCGCGCCGGCCCTCGGCACCAGCAGCGGGCGCAGACCCAGACAACAAAGGCCGCCAATGGCAAGCTCAAGCGCCAGCGCGCCAAGCACACTGTCGGACGGCAGACCGTCGACCGCCAGCCCGACGAGCCGCCCGGCGGGAAAGGCCGTGAAGACCATCACGGCCAGCACCGCCGAGAGAGATGCCCAGCCTGTACGGACGCATCCCAGAAACATCAGCAACCCGGCCGCCGCAAGCCCAGCGCCCGGCGCGCGAAGCTCGCTGAGCAAGCTGGGATCGCGCCCAAGCTCGATGCCATACCCGCGGTAAAACCCATGCGGGGCAACCAGAATGAGCGCTCCAACCGCAAACGCGGTCATGCCGGCGGCGCCCAGCAGCAGTTTGTGCACAAGTGTGGTTCTCATTGCGGCCTCCGTGCGGCGGCAGCCTGACTGCCAGCCGCCGATATGCGGTTTTGCGGGGGAGATCTCAGGCAACCTGGGCCCAGGTCCCGGCCTGTGCGGCGGATTTGGCAAAGGCTGCAAAGTCGCGCGGCGGCCGGCCCAGGGCCCGGGTGACCCCGTCGGCAAGATGGGCGTTGCGCCCGTCTAGGGTTTCACGCGCGATCTGGGTGACGATGTCGGCCAGCGCCTTGCCCATCGAGGACATCAG
>JBCDDO010000250.1:0-4978 GCA_039180245.1 Pseudomonadota bacterium
CCGCTCGATCCGACGCAAAAGCTGGCCGCCATCGCCGCGGATCTCGGTCAGCGCATCCTCGCCATCGCGGGCGAAGGCCAGCTGCGCGCCATTGGCGTCTTCGATGGCCTTCAGCCCCAGCGCGGCGGAGTACGCGGCATGACTGATCGTTCCGTCGGGGCGCTTCTGGGCCGATGGCGTGTTCTCGGCAAAATGGGCATAGCGGGTGACCCGGCCGGCCCGATCGGTGATCGAGGTGAGCCGCCCGCCCGCATCATAGCCATAGCGCTCCGACCCGCCGCCGGGATGCGTGGCCTCGACGATGCGGTTCTCCAGATCCCAGGCAAAGCGGCGGGTCAGCCCGCCGGCGCGCTGGGCGATGATGCGGCCCCAAAGATCGCGGGCCAGCCCCGGGGGATCTTCGGCATCGGGCGACGGCTCGGGCACAGGCGGCGGCGGTAGAGTGTCGATGAGCGCGCCCTTGACCAGGAACTCCATGGCCCCGCCGGGCGCGAAGCGCGTCTCCGACCCGTCGGGCGCACGCTCGGCAACCAGCCGGTTCGCGTCGTCATAGCTAAAGCGCGTGACGCCGCCGCGGGCATCGACCAGCTCGGTCACCAGGCCCTGCGCGTCATGGCGGTAGACCCGCCTGCCTTGGCCGTTCGAGACCGTGGTGCGCCCGGCAAAGGGCTCGTACTCAAAGCGCAGATCCAGCGCCGGCCCGTCGCCCCAGGTGCGCAGGCAGCGCCCGGTGATGTCATAGCGGTCATATTCGAACCGGTAGGCATAGCCGTTGCGGTCGGTCTCGCGGACCAGCATGTGGTTGCGGTAGGCATAGGTGATGGGCTGGCCATAGGCATCGCGCACCTCCACCAGATCGCCGGCCGCGTCATAGGCAAAGCTGCGCAGGAGAAGCGGCGCCCCGCCCTCCGGATCCGGACCGCGCAGAGCGGTGATCCTGCCGCGCCCGTCGGTGTCGACCTCCAGCGCCAGCCCGCCTGTGACCGCGATGCGCGCCAGATGCCCGGCGGCGGAGTAGCTCAGCCGCGTCTCGGCGCCATCTGCCTCGGTGATGCGCAGGAGGGGGCGCAGCCGGCCCGGCCCCGGTGGCCCGAAGAGATGTGCGCGGCCGGCCGCATCGGTCATCACCGGGCCTTCGGGCGTCAGGGCCAGGGTCACCCCGTCGGCGGGGCTTTCGGCCGGGCTTTCCTCGGTGGGGGCGGCCATCGGCACGGCGCGGCCATCGGCAAGCCACACGACCGCGGCCCGCCCGTCGAGCCCCAGCGCCATGTCATAGCTGTGCGACCAGCCCCGGCCCAGCGGCCCGTCATAGGCCGAAATGCTGGCCCAGACCCGCTCAAACCGCAGCCGTGCCGGACCGGCCCAATTGATGTCATGGCCAAAGGCCAGCACCTTGCCCGTGGCCGCATCCACGGGATGGCCCAACAGGAAGCACAGCGCCCGATGGATCCGGTCCCGCGCCTTGTCCGACAGGCGCTGGCTCATCATCCGGGCCGCCCGCTCCTGAACCCGCTGCGCCAGCCGCTGGCCCAGCTTGGTCGCTTGGGCCCGGCGGATGAGCTGGCCCATCCGACGAAACACCGCGCCGAAGGCGGCCCCCATCGCCAGGCCGGCCAGCGAGGGCATCGGCACGCCCCCGATCATCACATTGGGGCTGGCCGACACAGTGGTGCCCAGAAAGGTGTAGGTGGGAAAATCCGATGGGCGCGGTGTGGAAAAGATGCAGTGCTTGGTGATGTCGCACAGCACCCGGCCGGCCCGTGCGCCCTCGATCCAGACCGAGGAGGAGCCCAAAAACACCTCATACATCGGGAACCAGCCGCCGCACCAGATGCCCAGCCCCATATCGCCGCAGCGCGCCGCGGGCATGCCGTTGATCGTGACCGTGTTGGCGCCCGACAGGAACGGGATGGGGATAACCGGCCCGGTCGAGGGAAAGGGCAGCGGCGAGGGCACCACCGGCGGGTTGAAATTGGGCGGGTGCATATGCCCATGCGGAAAGCCGATATCCATATCGGTCACCCGCAGCGCCGGGAAGGCGGGGAAAGGGATGACCGAGAGCATGGTCGAGATCATCTGCTCCAGCCCGGTGAGCATGGAAAAGCCCAGCCCCACCCGTTCCAGCGCGCTCAGCTCCTTGGTGGTGCCGTCGGGCATGGTCATCTCGCCCGAGAGCAGGGCCGCGCCCTGATCGCGCAGCGCATCCTGCTGGGCGATGGCGCTGTCGATCCAGCCATCGACCGAGGTGGAGGCGACGGTCCCGTCGCTGAACTGGTCGATGAAATTGCCGCCCGCCTCGCCCAGGGCTGCGATGTCGCGCTGGGTCGCGCCCACCGGGTCGAGCGCGTCCTGCGCCATGCGCTCGCTCAACCCGTCGGCAGTGTGGCTCCAGACGTCAAAGCAGCTCGTCTCCGGCGCCATGGTGGCGGCGTTGTTCGAGCCCTTGGCGATCACCTCGCCCAGATTGCCGGCCAGATCACCCATGGCGCGCCTCCCGCTCGGCCTGGGCCAGGGCGCGCTTGGGCTCCATCCCGATGCGCTTGAGCTTCATCTCGATCCCGTCCTGCCCGGTCTGGCGCAGATCGGCAAAATGCTTGGCCGAGACCCGCCCGAACAGGCGATGCGCATAGGCCCAGCTTTTGACCGCGTTCTGCTCATCGCCATCGGCGTGATAGAGTTCGGCCAGGGTGTCGCAGACATGCGCCTCGCCCGGCAGATGGCCCTGGGCCCGAAACATGTCGCGCGCCACCTTCAGCGATGCATAGGCCTGGGGAAAATCGCCGGCCTTGTGCAGGGTCGAGCCCAGATTGATGTAGACGAAGGGGGCAAGGCCGGCATTCTTGTGCTCGATGCAGAGCTCGGCGGCCTCCGAATAGGCCTTCACCGCCTCGGGAAAGCGCTTGGCCGCGGCACAGGTGTTGCCGAAATTATAGAGCGTCGTGGCCCGCTCGCCGGGATCGGCATCGGCCCCGGCCTCCTTCATCGCCTGGCGGTGCAGGCGGGCGGCATCCTCATGCTCGCCGCGGGTGAAATGAAAGCCGGCCAGCATGGCCAGATATTGCCGCCGCTCCTTGGGCTCCAGCCGGTCGGCGCGCAGATCCTCTGCCACCCGGCGCTCGATTTCGTCAGGGCCGAGATAAAACTGCTGGCTGCTGACCCCGGGCAGATCCTCCAACCCGTTCAGCACGGGCGCCTGCCTGAGGTCGAGCATGATGAAGCGCAGCCATTCCGACACGGTGGTTTCGGCCAGAAACCGCATTGTGCGGGCATAGATTGCCGGATCCGGGGCGGTTTCGGGCGCCAAAATAAAGGTCAGGCAGCCGCATTCATCGGGCATGCCCTCGGCCATTGCCTCGGCGATTTGATGAAAATGCCGGGGTGCCGCCACCCGATCGGCGGTGCGGCGCAGCGTGTCGATGCGGCCCGCGACGCCGGCAAGCTCGGCCCGCGCATCCTCAAACGCCTCCTCGGCCACGGCCGTCAGCGCTTCAAAATAGGCGTTGGCGTCGGTGCACGGGCCCTGATGCAGCAAGAAGATGTGGAAGAAGCCCTCCTCCTCCTGCATCCGACCCATCGCCTTGAGGAACATCTCCTCCATCTCCGGGTCGATCACCACCCGGCGCACCACCTGATCCGGCGCGTCGAGAAACCGGCGCACCGCCTCGAACTGCTCGGGGAAAAAGGTCTTGAGCGACATCGTCTCCCCCGTCAGTTGATCTTGACCAGGGGGCCCTTGATGTTCACCCCGCTGGCGTCAAGTGTGATCGAAGAGGCGCCGCAGCTGATCGAGATCTGGCTCGACCCGGTGATCTTGACCGTGGTGCCGTCGACCTCGATCTGGGCCTCGCCGATCTTGGTCACGCTGGTGCCCTTCACGGTCAGATCGGGGCTTTCAGCCATAAGGGTCGAGGTGCCGTTCATGGTGACCTCGGGCGCTTCGGTGCCGTATTTGACCGAGGCGACCACCGACCGCTCGCCCGTCACGTCGAGATGCGCGCCTTCGCTCTGAACGGTCACAACCTGGCCGGCTTTGATGGTCGAGGTGCTTTTGCCGGTCTTGACGGTGAAGCTGTGATCGCCCGATTCCACCTCCTGGGTGTAATCCTGCTTGATCTTCTGGGTGAAGCTGCCCGGGCTTGCCTTCTCAAACCCCACATTCATCGTCGCGTCGTTCTTGGCGGTCAGCGAGAAATCCCGTTCGGCGGTGATGGCCAGGCTCTCGGCGCCCTTGGTGTCGTCCATGCACACCTCGTTGGCGCCATCGCCCCCCAGCGAGGAGTTCGATTTCAGCCCCGATTTGGTCGCACCCGCGGGCAGGTCATAGGGCGGCATGTTCTGGGCATTGAAGAGCATGCCGGTGACCACCGGTCGGTCGGGATTGCCATCCTCGAACTGCACGATCACCTCTTGCCCGATGCGCGGGATGTGCAACGAGCCCCATTTGCGCCCCGCCCAGGGCGTGGCGACCCGCACCCAGCAGGAGGAGTTTTCGTCCATCTCGCCGTAGCGGTCCCAGTGAAACTGGATCTTCACGCAGCCAAAGGGGTTGGTGTAGATCTCCTCGCCCGCCGGGCCGGTCACAATCGCGGTCTGGATCGAATAGATCTGCGGCGCCGGCGTGGTCTTGGCGGGGCGAAACGGCCGCGTCGCGGGCATCACCTCGAAATGGCATTCATAGTCGCGGCCGGCCGAGGTTTCGCCCAGATCGGCGTCCGAGGCGATGGTGTGATAGGCCGAGCGCACCAGGTATTCGCCGTTGAAGCGCGCCTTCTCATGGCCCTTGAGGGCGAAGCGATGGCCCACCCCCAGCGCATGCACATTGCAGCTTCCCGTCGCCAGTTGCTGGCCGCTGGCCAGGCTCTCGGCGCTCAGCCGGGCCTTCAGCTCGCCGGTTTCGGCATCGGCATGCGAGTGGAGATGCTCATAGATCGTCAGCGTCTCGGCAAATTTGGGCAAATCGGGCACCCGGCGGCGCGAG
>JBCDDO010000251.1:0-4963 GCA_039180245.1 Pseudomonadota bacterium
CAAGGAATCGCGGAGAACCGGCTGGCAGAGAACCGATCGCAGGGCGCATCGGGCACGGCGTTTACAGGACGGGCGATTACAGCGCGGGCGTTTACAGCACGGGCGATTACAGCGCGGGCGATTACAGCGCGGGCAATTACAGCGCGGGCGAATTCGGCAGGGCTTTGGCTCGACTCCAGCATCGGATCGACTAAACTGGAACAAAGTAGGAACATTCTTTTGGGGATGTTCACATCCCCATCAGACGAGACCACTCACGCCGACGCCCCCGCCCGCCCATGACCCGCATTCCGCCCTCCCACCGTCCCCCGCCCGCCCCGCGCGCACCCGCGCGGCACCCGCCGGCGCGCCGCATCATGGCGCTGTGGTTTCCCCGGCTGGGCACCGATCGGCTGTGCCGGCGTGGACGGGGAACCGGCCCGCTGGTCGATGGCAGGAGCGGGGAGTTGGCCGGGGATCCAGCTGGGGATTGGGATGGGACTGGGCCTTTTGCGACGGTGGTCGAGCTGGGGCAGGCCCGGCATCTGAGCGCGGTCACCGCGGCGGCCGAGGCGGTCGGGCTGCGGCGCGGCATGGCGCTGGCCGATGCGCGGGCGATCTGCCCGGATCTGGCCACCCGCCCGGCCGCGCCGCGGGCCGAGACCGCGTTTCTTGCTGCGCTGGCGCGTTGGGCCGGCCGGTATTCGCCCTTTGTGGCCTGTGACGGGGGCGAGGATGGCACTGGCGGGCTGATGCTCGACATCACCGGCGTTGCGCATCTTTTTGGCGGCGAGCCGGGGTTGGCGGCACAGGCTGGCGAGGAGCTGACCGCGCTTGGGGTGGCAGCACGGCTGGGGCTTGCCGACACACCTGGGGCGGCCTGGGCGCTGGCGCGGTTCGGCGGCATGGCCCCGACCGCGGCGCGCAGCGGCGATGCGATCGATCAGGAGGCCTATGCAACGCGGGCCCGGGCGGCCAAGCGCGGCCGGCCGGGGGCGGCTATACGCCCCGCCAAACCCACCGCCGGCACACCCATGCCCGGAAAGGCGGCGGGCGGAGCGGTCAGATCGGCGCGGCCCCACAGCGCCGCCCCGGGCGAGACCCTGGCGGCGCTCGCGCCCCTGCCGGTCGCCGCCCTGCGGCTGAGCGAGGAGACCGTGGCCGGCCTGGCGCGGCTGGGCCTGCGCCAGATCACCGACCTTGTCGGCCTGCCCCGCGGCGCGGTGGCCCGTCGCTTTGGGGTGGAGGCGCTGCGCCGGCTTGATCAGGCGCTGGGGGCCGAGCCCGAACCGATCGCCCCCATGCGCCCCCGACCGGGCTTTGCGCTGCGGCTGAGCCTGCCCGAGCCGATCGGACTTGCCTCGGACATCGAGGCGGGGATCGCCCGGCTCCTGCCACCGCTCTGCGCCAGGCTGGAAACGGCTGGCATGGGCGCGCGTCGCGTGCGGCTGGAGCTGCGCCGGGTCGATGCCGAGATGCAGGTGATCGAGGCCGGTCTGGCGCGGCCCAGCCGTGCGCCCGACCGCATCGCCCCGCTGCTTGCGCTCAAGATCGATGGGATCGATGCGGGGTTCGGCATCGACATGCTGCGCCTCTCGGTTCCTGCTGCCGAACCGCTGGCCCTCACGCAGCACAAGGGCGGCCTGGCGGCGGATGCCGAGGCCCGGGCGCGGCTGGGCGCGGGCGGCGACAGTTTTTCGGAGCTGATGGGCCGGCTCGGCGCCCGGGTCGGATTGGATGCGCTGCAGCGCCTGCACCCGGCCGACAGCCACATCCCCGAAAAGACCGCATCGACGGTTGCGGCGGCCTTTGTCGGACCCGCGCCGCACTGGCCTGCACCGCCCGCACCGCGCCCCATGGTGCTGTTTGCGCCGGAAGCGGTGCGCGTCACCGGGGGGCGCCCGCCCGAAACGTTGCGCTGGCGGCGGCTGCTGCTGACCCTGGTCTGGGCCGAGGGGCCGGAGCGGATCGCGCCGGAATGGTGGCTGGACGATCCCGCTTGGCGCTCAGGCCTGCGCGACTATTGGCGCATCGAAACCGCCGACGGCACCCGGCTGTGGCTGTTTGAGGCACGGGGCGGCGACACCGCCGGCGGATGGTTCGTCCATGGCATCTTTGCCTGAGGCCCGGCCCAACGCTGCCGCGGCTATGGCCCTTGGCGCCTTTGTCCACGCCGATGCAGACCGCGCCGCAAGCCGGGCCCCAAAGCCGTCGCGCTTGCAGCCGGCCACAGCCTCGTCCTAACCTGCCTCCATTGAGGAGCGTTGGATGAAAGCCACGATCATTTTCACTCAGGCAAAGGGCGGCTCCGGCAAAACCACGCTCTTAACCCAGCTTGCCGCCCATTGGCTCGATGCCGGGCTCAGCGTGGCGCTGGTCGATCTCGATCCGCAGGGCTCAAGCCTCGCCTGGGCGCATCTGCGCGAGACCGCCGCGCGCCCTGCGCAGCTGAAGCTTGCCCTGGAAAGCGCCGATTGGCGGGCTGCGTCGGATCTGCGCGAGGCCCAAGCCGCAGCCGATCTGGTTCTGGTCGACACGGCCGGCCATGCCGAGGCGCTGCGCGGCCTGATCCGCGACCGGGCCGACCTGATGGTGATCCCGGTCCAGCCCTCGATGGCCGATGTGCTCGCCACGCAGGCGACCCTTAAGACCGCCGCCGCCGGGACAACGCCGCATTTCCTGGTTCTGAACCGTTGCCCGCCGCGCAGCCGGGCTGCCGACGCGGCCCGCGCGCAGCTTGCCCAGACGGGCGCTCCGATGGCCGAAACCCGGCTTGGGCAGCGCGCGGCCTATGCCGAGGCCTTCATGATGGGCGCGGGCGTGACCGAGCTGCCGACAGCCAGGCGGGCCGCGCAGGAGATACGGGCGCTGGCGGGCGAGATCGCGGCGCATCTGAGCCGGTCGCGGGACATCTAGCTCGATCCAATTGCAGGTTCGGGGGCAGGATCGGATCGACCTGCCCCAAAACTCGGTCAGATCGGCGAACCCTGGCCCGATGATCGCGCATCTGGTTAATGTCACGAGCGGCCATGGCACGCCGATCCAGCATTTGCCAAGGGACAGCCCCCTCGGCGATTTGGGCTTTCAAGGCGCGTCAACCCAACGCGGCGCGGTGCAGGACGACCCTGCACCACCAAACGCGCGGCATTCTTCGCACTGACTGGACCGCCGACCGAGGTCGCAACGCCCACTCGGCTGTGGGTGCCTGGCGGGCTCCGTGATCTCTTGAGCCGCATCGCGGCCCGCCCCTGATGGCCATGCGCGGGGTGCGCCGGGCAGCAAGATGCCTTTTGCCTCGCTGCCAGATCAGACCGGGCGATCCGCCTCGCCCCACCAAATCGTCAAGGCCGCAGGCGCGCGCGTTTAAACCCAGGGCGGGCTGGAAGTTGCAAATGCTTGGTGCCCGCCGCTTTGGCGTCAGCACTGGCGCTAGATCAAGAACCATCGCTCGGCACCGGCAAGGGCCGATCAAAGATCCGGCCCTGCTGTCGGGCCACTCGCAAGGGCGCGCCGAGCTTCAAGGCGCCTTGGGCCTCGCCGCCCTATGCTGCAGCCGGGTGATTGGTCCGAAGCGCCATGATTGCAGTCGCTTTGGCACCAGTCCGGGCGATGGCCAAACATAACCTCCCACCACCGGGTCCGGCATTTCTGGGCCTCGACCCGTGAACCAGCATGCCCTGCGACTGGGTCTTTTGTGCTGCGTCGCCGACCTGTGCGGCTGGGCGATATACCCGAAAAGGCGAAGTCCAATCCGCTGTGACGCAGGTCCGAACAGCGAGACGCATGCGAACGCGTGCCACTCGCCGAAACCGATCGGCAGGTTTGACAAGTCAGATTGCGCCGGACCTGACGCAGACAATTTGCAGATCCTGCTTGCCTGCTTGCCATCTGACCGACTTGGTCCGACTTGGCGGATCCGTCAGGGCTATCCGGCGCCGATGCTTGGTGGCGCAATGCGCAGCCAACACGTCAAAAGCTGGCTCAATGACGCGGCCGAGGAACCAAGGCGCCCGAAAAGGGACTGTCGCCGATCTGTCGGCGCAGGACACAGTGGTGACCCGTCGGGCCGAAGCCCTCAAGTCGAGCCATCAAACAGCCTGATCAACCACCCCGCGGCCAATCATATCGACACCATCGGAGAGCAGGCGCGCCATGCGCGTCAATGCTTCGGCAGCCGCGACGAGCGGTCCGCGCGCGTCATCGGCATCTGCCTCCCGCGACTGCCGCCGTTGCGAGGCGAGCTGGGCCAACGCCTCAAGCCGGTTGGCATCGGCAAGGGCGGCAATGTTGCGGTCTGCCGCAGAAGGTTTGGCTGGCGCGAGGGCAGCCGCCTTCACAACCTCCATCTTTACAATGGTGGCCTCGGGATCGCCGCGCACAGGGCTCACATCGATGGGCACGGATCCACCAATGGCATAGCTTCGCCCATCGGGCCCGGCCTGCAGATCGTAGGAGGGCGCGCCGGCATACTGACCGCCCACCCGAGCATGGGCTTCTTCGTGATTGCGCACTTCACGGTCGCGCGCACGCAATTGCTCGACCAGCTGACGCTCATCAGCGCTCAACCCGTCGGGCCCCGTTTCGGACGCGCTTTCCAAAAGCGCTTCGCGGGCCCGATCGCCGAGCCCGGAGGATTGCGACATGGTGTCGGCTGCCTCGAACCGCGCTCGATCCGGCACACGCGCGGCCCGGCGCGACGAGCTGCGATCCGGGTCCAGATCGCGGAGAGATGCGTCACCCGCAGCGGGCGCACTTGGCGAGGCTGTTGAAACAGGCGTCAGCATGGCTTTGTTTCACCTTTCCTCAATCTCGAACCAGCCCCCGACCCGGTCATCCTCATGCAAACAGATTTCACAATCGTAAACCCCAACAATGCCAAATTTATTCTTGCACTCGCGGTCGGTTGCGGCATCATCCTCGCAGGTGCAACAACAGAAAGGAGGTGATCCGATGTCGAGTGAGATCTTCGGAGCGTGGATGGGTC
>JBCDDO010000252.1:0-4957 GCA_039180245.1 Pseudomonadota bacterium
CACGGTCACACGATGATCAGGGCGGCGAGGAAACTGTTACTCTGATAGAGGAAAACATGCCCCGCCACAATCATATCACCTTCATACAGGATAACGCGAACGAGACTGGCAAGCGAACTGACCAAACGTACCCGTCGATTGCGGGCAGAAACGTAGACGTTCGCTATGCCACGTTATCTAGTAACACTGGCCAGGGCCTTCCCCATGAAAATATGCCGCCCTACATCGCGCTCTATTTCTGCAAGAAGCTCTAAGCGGGCGGGGGGCGGCGGTCCTTCCTCGGGCGGCGTGCAAGGGGCGGTTCTTCCTCGGGGGTCCGCAGCCGCGCGGGCGGTGGACCCCACCCGGACAGTGCGCTAGGGGTTTGGGAAATCTCTCCGGAGCCCCTGCCATGCGATCCGACCGCGATGCCGCCCGATCTGGCCCACGATGCCCTCGCCCACCCCGCCTGATTTCCGCCCGTCTGTTGTCCGCCCGTCTGATGCCCGCCTATTCGACCAACCGCCCTGCCGCCCGCCATGCCCGCAGCGCCTGAAATCTTAATTGCGCCGTCGATCCTGTAGGCCGATTTCGCCCAGTTCGGGGCGGAGTGTCGGGCGGTCGAGGCCGCGGGGGCCGATTGGGTGCATGTCGATGTGATGGACGGGCATTTCGTGCCCAATCTCACCTTCGGCTCACAGCTATGCGCGGCGATCCGCCCGCATATCGCGACGCTGATGGATGTGCATCTGATGATCGCGCCGGTCGATCCCTTTATCGCCGCCTATGCCGCGGCCGGGGCCGACCGGTTGACCGCGCATGTCGAGGCCGGCCCGCATCTCGACCGCACGCTCCAGGCCATTGCCGATGCGGGCTGCCGGGCGGGGGTGGCGCTCAACCCCGCCACCCCAGCCGAGGCCATTGCCCATGTGCTCGACCGCATCGACATGGTCTGCGTGATGACGGTCAATCCCGGCTTTGGCGGGCAGAGCTTTCTCCACTCGATGCTGCCCAAGATCCGCGCCCTGCGCGCGATGATCGCCGGCCGGCCGATCCGCATCCAGGTCGATGGCGGGGTGACGGTGGAGACCGCACCGCTGGCCGTGGCCGCCGGGGCGGATGTGCTGGTCGCCGGCTCGGCGGTGTTCCGGGGCGGCTCGGTGGCCAGCCCCGCGCCCTATGCGGCCAATATCGCCGCCCTGCGCGCCGCGATCTGCGGGGCCAGCGCGTGATCCGTGCCGGGGCCGTCATCTTCGACCTCGACGGCACGCTGGTCGACAGCGCGCCGGCGATCCGCAACGTGGCCGCGCAGTTTCTGGCCGAGCTTGGCGCGGCCCCGCCCAGCCTTGAGGAGACCCGCAGCTTTATCGGCCGCGGCACGGCGGTGTTCGTCGAGCGGGCTCTGGCCGCGCGGGATCTCTTCCCCGACCCAGCAGCGCGTCCGGATCTCGTGGCCCGCTTTGAGGCGATTTATGCTGACGCGCCCGGCGCTGGGGGCCGCCCCTATTCCGGGGCCGAGGCCGCCTTGCGGGAGTTGGCGGCGGCGGGCATGCGGCTGGGCCTCTGCACGAACCGGCCGATGGCGCCGACCCGGGCCACGCTGGACGCCTTGGGGTGGGAGGCGCATTTTGCCGCCGTCGTGGCGGGCGACACATTGGCCCAGCGCAAGCCCGACCCGGCGCCGCTGTTGCATGCGCTGGTGGCGCTGGCGGTGCCGGTCGAGGCCGCGCTCTATGTGGGCGACAGCGAAACCGATGCCGAGACGGCGCGGGCCGCGGGATGTCGCTTTGCGCTCTGGCCGCATGGCTATCGGAACTCGCCGGCCGAGACGCTGGATCCCGTCCTGGTCTTTGAGCGCTACGCCGACCTGACAGCGGCGATTGCGGGTCTGGCATGAGCGCACACCGTCTTGCGGCGGGGGCGCTTGCGCTGGCCGCACTGGGAACGCTGGCCCTGCGCATCGGGCTGAACATGGAAACCCGCGGGCAGGATCTGGGCGAGGCCATCTGGGGCGTGCTGCGCTTCTTCACGATCTGGACCAATGCGCTGATCGGGCTCGCGATGCTGTGGGTCGCGCTGGGGCGACGCCTGGGCGCCTCGCCGGTCTCCTGCCTTGCGATGTCGATCGGCATGGTCTCGGCGGTGTACTACGCCGCGCTCTATCACCTGACCCGCTTCACCGGCATCGATGCGGTGATCGATGCGATGATGCATGCGGTGATCCCGCTGGGGCTTGTTGCCTATTGGTTCGCCTTTGTGGACAAATCCGCGCTGCGCTACCGCGACGCGCTGGTCTGGCAGCTCTATCCCATCGCCTATTGCGCCTTTGCGCTGATCCGCGGCCAGATCGAGGGGCGCTATCCCTACCCGTTCATCCGACCGCCGCAGATCGGCTGGTCGGCGGTTATCCTCAACATTGCGGTTCTGGCCGCAGTGTTCATTCTTGCCGGTCTGGCGGTGGTGGCGCTCGGGCGCTGGCTGGCCCGCCGCGGCGGCAGAGCCCCGGCCTGAACGCCAACCTGAGTGCCCGCTTGAGCGCCAACCTGAGCTCGGGTCAATCGGGCCAAACCGGGCGGAAGGCCGCCCCATCGCGAACCACATGGCAATAGCCAGGGTCGAGGAAATGCCCCGGGATCAGCAGCGTCTCGGTGTCGGCCAATTCCTCCAACAGCGCTGTGCGTGAGGCGCGGGCCTGATCGGGATCGGAGCAAAACCCGCTGGAAAGCGCGGGCTGGGCCAGTTGCAGCGGCCCGTGCAGCACATCGCCGCAAAACACCGCCCCCCGCCCATGATCGGCGCGCAGCACCATATGCCCCGGCGAATGCCCGTGCGCCGGCATCAGGGTGAGGCCCTCGGCAACCTCGGCCCCATCCTCGACCAGATCCATCTGCCCGGCATCGGCCACCGGCAAGACGCTGTCGGTGATGGCGCCATAGGCGATCGCTGGGTCTTCCCGCGCCAGCGCCTGGAAGAACTCAAACTCGTGCCGGCCCACGATGTAGCGCGCGTTGGGAAAGGTCGGCACCCAGCGGACGCCATCCCAAACCGTGTTCCAGCCGACATGATCGGGATGCAGATGGGTAAAGACCACCAGATCTATGTCTTCGGGCGCCACGCCTGCGGCAGCGAGGGCCGCGCGAAACTCCGACCCATCGCGTTGATGCCAGGCGGGCCAGCGGGCACGGAGCTTTCCTGCGCCCACACAACTGTCGAGCAGGATCGTGCGCCCCTTTAAGCGGAGCAGCCAGCTGCGCACCGTCAGATGCATATGCGTGTCCGAGATGTCCCGCGGCCCCAACCAGTCCGGCAGCGCGGAGAGGTCGGCCTGCGGAAACGCATCGGCGAGCGGCAGGTCGAATTGGGGCAGATCCGGCAATGGCGTGACGGTGAGCTCTCCCAGTGTCAGCATGCTGTCCTCACATGATCCGGGGTTTTGCGATCGGCGCATCGCGGGCAGTGTCGGGATCCGCCGCATGCCAAAGCTTGGCAATAAAGCGCGCACCTGTCACGCCGTTGGACGCATCCGAGGCAAGCCAGAGGATTGGCGCGCGCATGATGGCTGGATCGAGCAGCTGGCCATCGGCGCCCTTTTTCTGGGGCGAGGGCGGCAAGAGGTCGGTGTCGGTCGCCCCGCCCGGCAGCAGCACATTGACATCGACCCCCGTGCCGGCGAGCTCCGCGGCCCAGGCGCGCGAGGCGGCCTCCAGGAAGGCCTTGCTCGGGCCATAGGGCGCATAGCCCGGCCGCACCATGGTCTGGTCGGAGGTCGAGATATTGACGATCTTGCCAAAGCCCGCGGCGATCATATGCGGAACGGCCACGCGGGCCATGTGGAACGGCCCGTTGACATTGGCCGCGACGATCCGCGCCCAGGCCGCAGGCCCGGCCTCCCAAAACCGGGTCGGCACGGTGTTGAAGGTCTCGGAAATCAGCCGCATGCCCAGCCCGGCATTGTTGACCAGCATGTCGATGCGCCCGAACCGCGCGAGGCAGGCCGCAACCGCCCCCGCACAGGCCTCCGGGTCGGCCACATCGGCCGCAACCGCCAGCGTGTCGGGCCCCAGCTCGGCCGCTGTCTGTTCCAGCGCTGGGCTTTCCGTCGCGCCGGTGATGCAGAGCTGCGCCCCGGCCTCAGCCAAGGCCAGGGCCATCTCGCGCCCCAGCCCGCGGCTGCCGCCGGTGATCAGGCAGACCCGGCCGGAAAGCGAAGCCTCACTCGTCATAAAGCCGGTTGGTGTCATTGTTGTGCAGCCGTGCCTCCATGTAATCGAGCCCGACATCAAGCTTGCCATGTGCGATCAGCGCTTCGGCATAGGTGGGCAATCCATCGATGGGTTGCGCGTCTTGGGGATGCCACAGCCGCGAGCGGATGATCGCCTTGCCGCAATGGAAGAAGGCCTTCTCGACCCGCACCAGAATGGCAAATTCCGGCACCCGCCCTTTGATCGAGAGGCTCTCGCGCAGGGGCAGATCGCGCACAACCTGGGCCGAGCCGATCACGCGCACCACCTCATTGCGGTTGGGCACCATGAACATCACCCCGATCCGGCCGGTTTGCAGGATATTGCGAAAACTGTCGAAGCGGTGATTGCCCGGCCGGTCGGGGATTGCCAGCGTCACTTCATCGACCACCCGGACAAACCCGGCCGGATCGCCCTTGGGCGAGACATCGACCCCGCCCGCCGCATCGACCGTGGCCACGGTGATGAAGGTGGTCTTTTCGATCCAGGCGCGGATCAAAGGATCGATATGGTCGATCATCTTGCTGGTCTGCGTGAAAAATTCACCGGGGATCACGGCGCGAATTTCATCCACGCTGGTGACGACATCGCTGGGCTGGTACATCGCGGGCATCCTTAGGGGGCGAAGCGCTCAGGGCATATAGCCGCCGCCATTGACCCAAAGGGTCTGGCCGGTCATGAACCCGCTGTCCGGGCCAAGCAGAAAGAGAATGGGACCGGTGATGTCCTCAGGCTGG
>JBCDDO010000253.1:0-4882 GCA_039180245.1 Pseudomonadota bacterium
GGCTGCTCTCGCCGCTTCTGTCGGCCGATGGGTTTGGCGAGCGGCTGGTGAGTTTCTGGACCGACCATTTTACGGTCGAAGCGCGCGGCGCGCCGCTGATGTCGGTCGCACCGCATCTCGTGGAAACCGCGATCCGCCCCAACATCACGGGCCGATTTTCGGACATGCTGATTGCGGCCGAAACGCACCCGGCCATGCTGATCTATCTCAACCAAAACGTCTCGGTCGGGCCCAACAGCCCGGCGGCGCGCCGCGCCGGGCGTGGGCTGAACGAAAACCTGGCCCGCGAGATCCTGGAGCTGCACACGCTGGGTGTCGGCGCGGCCTATACCCAGACCGATGTGCGCGAGTTGGCCGAGCTTCTGACCGGTCTGACCAGCGACAACAAAATCGGCATGCGGTTTGTGCCCAGCCGCGCCGAACCGGGCAGCGAGACGGTGCTGGGCCAGGTCTATGGCGGCGATCCGGCGCAGTTCGACGACATCGCCCAGGTGCTGGACGATCTGGCGGTTCATCCTGACACGGCCCGCCATCTGGCCCGAAAACTGGTCGTGCATTTCGTCTCCGACACGCCCGATGGAAAGCTTATCGCACATGTGGCGGCCGCCTGGCGCCGGTCGCGCGGCGATCTCCGGCAGGTCTATGCCGCGCTGCTGGAACATCCTGCGGCATGGGGTTTGCCCTTTGCCAAGGCCCGCCAGCCCTTTGATTTTACCATCGCGATGTTGCGTGCCTTCGGCCTGGGCGGGCGCGACGGCCGTGTCGACCCGCGGCTGATCCGCCGCGCGGGCTATCACATGACCCGCATGGGCCAGAAGCTGATGGATCCGGCCGGACCCAATGGCTGGCCCGAGGAGCAAGAGGCCTGGATCACGCCGCAGGGATTGGCCGGGCGCATGGAGGCGGCACGGGAATTCTCGCGCTTGCATCAGGACCGGGTCGATCCGCGCGATTTCGTCGAGCTGGCGCTGCGCGATGCGGCCTCCGTCACGCTACGCTTTGCCGTATCGGCCGCCGAGCAGAGATGGGAGGGGCTCTTGCTGACCCTCCTGTCGCCCGAGTTTAACCGCCGCTGAGGTGCTGCCCATGTCCGACCTTTCCCGCCGCCGCTTTCTGGGCACAGGGCTTGCCATTGGCTGCTCGGCTGCCGCCAGCCCGCTCGTCACCCCGGTTGCCCTGGCCAGAACGCCCGGCGAAAACCGGCTCGTCGTCATCGTCTTGCGCGGTGCGATGGATGGCATCGATCTGGTGCGCCCGGTCGGCGAGCGCGGGTTTGCCGGCATGCGACCCCAGCTCTTCGATCCGCGCCGGCCGGGGCATGATCTGGACGGGTTCTTCGCACTGCACCCAAAAATGTCGGCGCTGGCGCCGCTTTGGTCGGCAGGCGAGCTTGCCTTTGTGCAAGCTGTCTCCACACCCTACCGCGGAAAGCGCAGCCATTTCGACGGGCAGGACTTTCTGGAAAACGGCGGCTACGCACCGAATGGCGGGCTGATGCCGGGCCGCGATGGCTGGCTGAACCGCACCATCGGGTTGATCCCCGGCGCCGACATCCAAACCGCGTTCTCGGTGGGGCAGGAAAGCATGCTGCTGATGGAGGGCGACCGGCCGGTATCGTCCTGGACGCCCGAGGCGCAGGTCGGGCTTTCGGCCCAGGCCCGGCTTCTTTTGGAGCGGCTTTATGAGAATGACCGCGCCTTTGCCGAGGCAGCGCGCATGGCGTTCGACATCGCCGACAGCACCGATCAGGACACAGAGCGCCGCGGCGCCGCGGCATTGGCGGCCTTTGCCGCGGCGCGGCTGCGTGCCGAAACCCGGATTGCGGCCTTTTCAATCGGCGGGTGGGACACGCATCGCGGGCAGGCCAATGTCATCGGCCGGGCCATGGACGAGCTGACCGCCGCGATCGTCACGCTCAAGGCCGGGCTTGGCCCGGATTGGTCGCGCACCACGGTGGCCGCGGTGACCGAGTTTGGCCGCACTGTGCGCGAAAACGGCTCGCGCGGGACCGATCACGGCACCGGCGGTGCCATGCTGCTGGCCGGCGGCACCCTTTCTGCGGCACGGGTTCACGGCCGCTGGCCCGGCTTGGGCGAGGGCGATCTCTTGGAAAACCGCGACCTGCGGCCCACCGATGATATGCGCCGCCCGCTGGGATGGCTTTTGGCCGGTCTTTTCGGCCTGTCGCCGCGTGATGTGGAGCGCACGGTGTTTCCTCAGCTCGACCTTGGCAGGGACCCAAGGATTATTGCCTGAGCGGCAACGGATTGTCCGTATGTGGTGAGTTGTTTCTGTGGCCTGATCCCCACACCTTGCGCTGCAACGCAACAAGGAGGCGGCCATGGCGAACACTTTGCTTATTCAATCAAGTGCACGGACAGACGGGTCGGTCACCCGTCGGCTTGCAGATATGCTGGCCGAGCGGCTGGGCGGCGACCGCGTGACGCGCGATCTGGGCGAGGGCGTGCCCTTTCTCACCCCGACCTGGGTCGGGTCGGCCTTCATGCCCCCCGATGCGCGCGATGACAGCCAGACTGCCGCCCTGTCGGCCTCCGACGGGCTGATCGCCGAGCTTCAAGCTGCCGACACCATCGTCATTGGCGTGCCGATCTATAATTTCGGCGTCCCGGCGGTGTTGAAGGCCTGGATGGATCAGGTCGCCCGGGCCGGGGTCACGTTCCGCTACACCGAAACCGGGCCGGAGGGGTTGCTCACCGGCAAGCGCGTCTTCATCGTCGCCGCTTCAGGCGGGGTGCCGTTGGGAAGCCCGGCCGATTTCGCCACCACGCATCTGCGCTTTTTCCTGGGCTTTCTGGGGATCACCGATGTGACGACGATTGCGGCCGATGGGCTCAACCGCAATCCCGAGGCCGCCGCCAAGGCTGAGGCCGAGATCGAAGCCCTCGCCGCCTGAACGGTCGCTGCCTCCGGCTTGACAGCCGCAAACCCGGCGCCCAGATGGAACAGGCGCCGGCGCTGCCGGTTTTCTTGGCGGCCCGAGCGGCCAGAGTGGAGGCAGCATGCCGGAACCGCGGCCCGAGGTGCTCGATTTTCTCGCAACCCGTCGCTCTCGGCCGGCCAAGACACTGATCCCACCCGGGCCTTCCGAAACGGCGCTTTCCGAGCTTCTGACCATCGCTGCCCGCAGCCCCGATCACGGCATGCTGGTGCCTTGGCGGTTTTTGGTGATCCGCGGCGCAGCCTTGGCGCGGTTGGCCGGGCAGGCGCAGGCGCGAGCCCAGGCGCTCGGCAAAGATCCGTCCGATGCGGAAAAGGCCTTCAACGTCTTTGCCAATGCGCCCTTGATCGTTGCGGTCATCGCATCGCCCAAACCGTCCGAAAAGATCCCTTCTGTCGAACAGACCCTAAGCGCGGGGGCCGTCTGCCTGTCGCTGTTGAACGCCGCCCTCGCTGCCGGCTGGGGGGCGAATTGGCTGACCGGCTGGATGGCCTATGACCGGCCCTTTCTGGACCTAATTGGGTTGGAGCCCGCCGAATACGTCGCCGGCTATCTGCATATCGGGACCGAAAGCCTGGCCCCGGCCGAGCGCGCCCGCCCCGAGATTTCGGCCATCACGGCCTGGCTGGACGCATGATCCTTGACGATTTCACCCGGGCTGTCAGCCAATCCTTCGACAGCCGGTTCCTCTTGGTGCTGCTCAAGGCGCTGGCGCTGACAATCGGGCTGTTGGTTGCGTTCTGGTTCGGGATGGGCTGGCTGTTGTCGGGCCTGTCGGACTGGTCCTTCACCCTGCCGCTTATCGGCGAGGTCGGGGTGGGGTTTCTGGCCGTGCGCCTGGCCTGGCTGGCCGTGGCCCTGGCCTCGGCGGTTTTGATGTTTCCGGTGGCCGCGATCTTCATCGGGTTTTTCCTCGATGAGGTCGTCAGCGCGGTCGAAGCTCGGTTTTACCCGCATCTGCCGCAGATCCGCCCGCAACCCTTTGCCGAGACATTGGCCGATGCGCTGCAGTTCTTTTTGCTGATGGTGGCGGTCAATCTGGCCGCGCTGATCTTTTATCTTTTCAGCGGTCCGCTCGCGCCCTTCGTGTTCTGGACGGTGAATGGCTATCTTCTGGCGCGCGAGTATTTTCAGATGGTCGCCGCGCGCCGCTTGCCCCCGGCTGAAGCCCGGGCGCTGCGCAAGAAAAACGGCGGCGAGGTGTTTCTGGCCGGTCTTCTGATGGCCATTCCGCTGACCGTGCCGGTGCTCAACCTGATCATCCCGATCCTGGGGGTCGCGACCTTCGCGCATCTCTTTCACCGGTTGAGCGGAACCCAGCCCGCCCGGGCCTGAGCCTCAGGCCGCGCAGCCCGGAAAACCCAACCGCGCCTGCCGGTCCAAAAACGCGGTGATGTCGCCCATGGTCGGGGCCCAGCCCTCGATAATCGGCGAGACCGCGCCGATGATCTCGATATGATTGACATCGGGATAGATCCGCAGGGTCACGTCATTGCCGGCCTTGGTCAGCGCATCGGCAAGCAGCGTGCTGTCTTCGGCATGGACGATCACATCATCGGCGCCATGGATCAGCAGCGCTGGCGGCGCCGGCCGATCAGCATAGGCCAAAGGCTGCGTCTCGGCGCGGATCGGCTCTGGAAAAATACGTTTGTAGCGCTCTTCCTTGAGCGGCAGGAAATCATAGGGTCCGGCGATCCCGATGAACCCCGAAAGGGTTGCACAGGCGGTCAGATCATGGGCGGCAAGGTAGCGCGGGTCGAGCGCGACCAGCGAGGCCAGATGTGCGCCGGCTGAATGCCCCATCAGGAACAAGGGCTCGTCTGGCCCGAGCCGCGCGCGCAGGGCCGCGGTTGCGGCGGCCGCATCCGCGACGAAATCGGGAAACACGACCTCGGGCGCCAGCCGGTATCCGGGGATCGCCAC
>JBCDDO010000254.1:0-4872 GCA_039180245.1 Pseudomonadota bacterium
AGAACCTTGTCGCCGGCTTTCATGTGCGCCATATCCACCAGCCCCAGCCAGGCCGAGACATAAGCGACCGGAACCGTGGCCGCGTCTTCGACGGTCATGGTATCCGGCAGTTTGCGCGCCATGACAGCCTTGGTGACAACATGGCGCGCGAAGGTGCCCGCACCAATCGCCATCACCCGATCCCCGGCGGCAAATGCGCTGACGCCAGAGCCGAAGGCGGTGACCGTTCCCACGACTTCGCCGCCCATGGGGCCGGCATCGCCGGGATAGACCGCCAGGGCATTCAGAACATCACGGAAATTGAGCCCCGCGGCATCGGAGAGGATCTCGATCTCGTCCGGAGCCGGTGCCGGGCGTTCCACGGCTGCCAGTTGCATGTCTTCCAGCAATCCGTTTTCGGCGCGGATAAGCTGATAGGGACTGCCCAGATCCAGCCCGCCTTCGGATGCGCCGCGAGACTCGGCCCAGCGGGTGAGCCGCAGCGCATAGCGGCGGCCATCGCGAAACGCCAGCTCGTCATCTTCATCGTTGGTCTGCACGGCAATCGCGAGGTAATCGGCGATCACGTCAGCATCGCCACTGGCAGGCAGGTCAATCCGCAGGGTCCGGGAGTCCGGCAATTCGTTTGAGATCACGCGGCCCAGGCCCCAGATCCCTGTATCGCCCGTCCCGAGATCGCTTTCGTCGCGCGTCACGGATTGCGTGGCCTCGGTCGCAACCACCAGACGGGGCACAGCTTCGCCACGGCGCATGGACAAGGCCTGCGCCAGGTGAAACAGCGCCAGCGGGCCGGTCGCCAGGGTGTCTTCGACCGCCTCCGGTGTTGCGGAAGATGGCGCAAAGGCGGCAGGCCAGAGGAAGACAATGCCATCGATCCGCTGGTCTCCAGACACCGCCTCCAGCAGCGCGGCGTAATCCGCGCCGTGCTCGGGGCGGATCGTCAGCACGTCGCTGGTTGTGAAAGCCGCGCCGGGCACGACGGGCAATACATTCGCATCTTCGGCCATGAAGCGGGCGGTGATCGCCGCCATCTGGTCATCCTCGGCGCCAAAGACCAGCCAGGTCTGACCGGGCAGAGACCCGTCCGGCTGCGCCGCCGGGCGTTCGACCCAGACCGGCGCATAGATGGCGTCGCGCAAATGCCGTTGCGCAAACCTGCGCAAGGCTTCGCGCGGGGCACGGTGGATGCGCAGACCGGTCACCTCGGCCACCAGCGTTCCGTCCTCCCGGGTCACCGTCATATCAGACACCCGCAGTTCAGGACGCGCCGGATCGGTGGGCCGCAGCCGCACATGGTTGATCAACCGGCCCGCCGGCGGTTTCTGGATCACCAGATTTTCGATGGCGATGGGGATATAGGCGCCGGCCTCCAGCTCCTTGGTCGACAGCGTGGCCCCCATCGACTGGAAGATTGAATCGAGCAGGCCCGGCGGGATGTAGTAGTGTTCCGGCTCGTCACCGGGCTCGGGCGCGCGCAGGTAGGCCAGTGCCTCGCCTTCGCCCTTCCAGACACGCTCGACCCACTGGAACTGGCGGCCCAGCTGAATCCCCTGACGGTAGAGCATCCGGTAGAAGATATCTGTGGAGGCGATCTCATCGGAGCAGCGGGCACGGATTGCGTCAAGGCTGTCGCGGCCTTGGGACAGGTCGGACGGTGTCGTCTCGACAGCCCCCCAGGCATGACGGATCCAGTCATCGCCTTCGCTGGCCCGCGAGAAGACCTCAAAGCCCCGTTTGCTGTCCTGAGGCGCCAGGGTGATCTGGACATCGCGGCTCTCGTCATCCGGCACGACAAGAACTTCGTCAAAATTGATCGCCTCAAGCGCCAGCACGCGGTCCGGCGCCTCCTGCGCGACCGCGGTCAGCGCCATCGACAGATGCGCCGCGCCCGGGACAACGATCATCCCGTAAATCCGGTGATCATCGAGGAACCGGGGCAAGTGCAGATCGTAGGTCGTCGCATGCAAGGCGCCCGAGAAAGCCGGTGAGACGATCCTTTTGCCGGGAAAGATGTCCTGCGACGTTGCCAGCGGAGCGGGCGCGGCCATGGCATCCGGGTGTGCGGGCGGAACATCGGGCCAGAACGAGGTCTTCTCAAAGACGGTGCCCGGCAGGTCGGCCCGGCCACCGGCGTAAGGCGCATCAACCGCGCGCCAATCGACGGGCGTGCCACGCGACCAGAGTTTGCCCAGAGCGGTCAGCATGGTGGTCGTCTCGTCCCGCTCCGGGATCAGCGACGGCACCATCGCGAGGGAGTCCGTGCCGCCGCCTGCGCTGGCCATGCCCAGAAGCACCGGTTTTGGTCCTGCCTCAAGGAAGGCACCCATCCCAAGGCCCACCGCCGTGCGCACCGCATCGCCAAACAGCACCGGTTCGCGAATCTGGCGGACCCAGTAATCTGCGTCTGACATCTCGTCGCCCGCAATCTTGCGCCCGGTCAGGGTGGAGATCACTTCGGCCTCTGCGGGATGGAAGGTCATCCGCCGCGCCGTCGCTTCGAACTCGGCCAGCATGGGTTCCATCAGCGGCGAATGGAATGCGTGGCTGACATCCAGCCGGGTGGCGCGATGCCCGGCGCGCTCCGCCGCAATGGCAGCCGCGTCGACTGCTTCGGCAGTGCCCGACAACACCGTGGCGTTCGCGGCATTCACGGCGGCCAGCGCAAGGTCCGATCCGACCTCCGCCGCGATGGCGCGCGCCTCAGAGGCGCTGGCGCTCAGGGCCAGCATGGCGCCCGGCGGGCAATGCGTCTGCATCAATCGCCCGCGTGCGGCGACCAGTTGGGCAGCCTCTTCCAGCGCAAGCACACCGGCCTGCACAGCGACGGCATATTCGCCAATCGAATGGCCGATCAGCAGCCGGGGCGTCACGCCCCAGGCCGACCAGGTTTGCGCAAGCGCATATTCAATCGCAAACAGCGCCGGCTGCGTGAACTCGGTCTGGCTCAGGATCTCGGGCCCGGCGCACCAAAGCAGATCCTTCAGGGGCCGCGCCAAATGCGGGTCCAACGCGTCGCCCGCCCGGTCCAGCGCCGCGGCGAACTGCGGCTCTTCATGATAGAGCGCCTGTCCCATACCCGGGGTCTGTGCGCCCTGCCCGCTGAAGAGCATGGCAAACCGGCTTTGCACCGGCCGGATATCGGTCGGAGTCTGCGCGCCCGCGCGCAACGCCATGGCCATGTCAGCGGCACTTTCCGCCACGGCGCACAGCCGAAAGGGAAAGGCGCTGCGACCGGCATTGGCTGCGAAACACAGATCCGGCAGCGGCGCAGCATCAGGTGCAACAAGGGCCTCCGCCACTGCATCCGCGAGCTTGGACAAGGCGCCTTCGGTCTTGGCCGACAGCGCCATGGCATGCGCGACGCGCTGTGCGGGCGGGGCGACTTCGGGGTGCGGCGGTGCCGCTTCGAGGATCATATGCGCATTGGTGCCACTGAAACCGAAACTGGACACGGCGGCCCGCGACGGGCGGTCCTGCGCCGGAAAGGATTGCATCTGATCGACCACCTTCACCGGCGTGGAGGCCCAATCTATGCGCGGGTTTGGGTCCTGAAAATGCAGCGAGGGCGGCAAGACGCCATGGCGCAGCGCCAGCGCCGCCTTGATCACCCCGGCCACGCCGGCGGCGGATTCCAGATGCCCGATGTTGGTCTTGACCGTTCCGATCAGCATGGGTTGGTACGGCGCACGCGCCTTGCCGTAGACAGCCGCGACGGCCTGCACTTCGATGGGATCCCCAAGCGGTGTGCCCGTGCCATGGGCTTCGACGTAATCGACATCGCCAGGCGTCAGACCGGCCCGGTCCAGAACCTCGTTCAAGAGCCGCTCTTGGGCGACGCCGTTCGGCACCGTCAAACCCGAGGCCCGACCGTCGTGATTGACCCCGCTGGCCCGGATCACGGCGACAATCCGGTCCCCATCTGCCTCGGCGTCGTCCAGCCGTTTCAATGTGAGGATGCCGCAGCCCTCGCCGCGCACATATCCATCCGCCGCCCCGTCGAACGTCTTGCAGCGCCCGTCGGGCGCCAGCATCCGCGCCTTGGACAGGCTGATGTTGATTTCCGGGGCCAGGATCGAGTTTACCCCGCCAGCCAGCGCCACGTGGCAATCGCCCCGCCGCAGCGCTTCGCAGGCCATGTGCAGCGAAGTCAGCGACGACGAACAGGCCGTGTCCACGGCGATGGCCGGGCCTTCAAGCCCCATGAAATGCGCAATCCGTCCCGCCGCCATCGAAGTGGCATTGCCCATACCGAGATAGTCATCTAGCCGGGTGGGATCCCCCGAACGTGCCAGCACCTGACTGTAGTCGTTGATGGAAATCCCGACGAACACGCCCGTTGGACGGGCGCGGAGATCTTCGACGGGAAGGCCGGCGTTCTCCATCGATTTCCACGCCGTCTCCAGCAGCATGCGGTGCTGGGGATCCAGCTGCACCGCCTCGCGCGGCGAGACCCCGAAGAAGGGTGCGTCGAAGGCATCTATGTCATCCACAAACCCGCCATAGCGCGTGATCATGCGACCGGGTGCGTCCGGGTCGGGGTCGTAAAAGGCATCGACATCCCAGCGCGCGGCGGGGACTTCGGTGATGCAGTTGCGCCCTTCGGTGAGATTGGCCCAGAAGCTTTCGCCATCCTCGGCCTGTCCGGGAAACCTGCACCCGATGCCGATGATTGCAATCGGCGCTTCGGTATCAAACCCTGCGCGGGTTTCGGCAGAACGCGGCAGATGCGACGCCGTCTCCAGCGCCGACAATCCGGCATGCAGGTCAAACCAGTCGGTCAGCCGGTCGATGCTGGGATGATCAAAAGCCAGCGTCACCGGAAGCGCCAGCGTATTGCCCACAGCCACCTGCAACCGGGTGCGCAATTCCACG
>JBCDDO010000255.1:0-4872 GCA_039180245.1 Pseudomonadota bacterium
CCCAGATAATCAAGGGCTAACGCATCAAAAGTGGCTACAATCTGCGGATAAAAATCGGCAAATGTCGGATACTGCGTACGCGAGGTTTCATACAACGCCAACTGCTCAAGTATCGCATCAAGATAGATAAACCCACGGTTCTTTTCTTTTTCGCGCTCTGCGTCCCCCAGGACCTGCCCCCGTTCCTGATAAGCCAGTCGAGTGGTAATGGCACGAACAACATGTTCATTAACAATTGTAATCCAATTAGGGTAATTCATATTCCGCATCTGCTGATCAATTGGTATGGCAAGCAATCGAGATTCGAATAACTTGTCAACATATATCTCTGATAGTGGATTGACAAAAGAGTGACTAAACTCATGCCAGAGGAGTAATTCTAATGATGATTGGTGTCCAAAAGCGAAGCCACTACCAGCTGTGTGGCGAGGTGCCAGGATTACAAAGGTATCATAGCGATCTGTAGTAGAAGGTGACCGTATACCATAGTTGTGATTGTCAAACAAAAAGGTGAGGATTATGCTGTAGCTCTGCTGGGGCGTGCCATAGTATGCCTCCAGAGTTGCCACCCGGTATTGTCGATGCCGGCACAATTGACCAGGATGTCGGTCGCGCCGATCTCGGCCTCGATCGCAGCGATGGCTGCCGTCACCGCGGCGTCGTCCGACACGTCGGCCACAGCGCTGGTTGCAGAAACGCCATGCGCAGTTGCCATTTTGCCGGCCAGCGCCTGGGCCGCGTCGCCGGACAGATCGAGGATCCCGATCGCGGCCCCCTCGGCTGCAAAGCAGGCGACGATCTCCGCGCCGATGCCGCTTGCCCCGCCCGTGATCAATGCGCGCTTGCCGTCCAGTTTGCCCATCGGTCTCTCCCCGCTGTCACTCGTCCCGAGGGAACTCTCCACGCTTCGGAGGGTGACCGCAACCCGCCGCGGTCTGTGCAGCGGGGCAGGCAGAGATCAACCGGTCAGCGGGTCGAGACAACCGGCACAGCATCGGGCCGCTGGCGCAGCTCTTCAAGCAAGCTGTGCCGGGGCTCGGCCGCCTCCGGCAGGGGAAGCGCATTTTGGACGTCGAAGGTGTCGGTATAGGGGCCGGTGAAGAGCGACCGGCGCGCGGCCAGGGCGGTGAGCTGGGCGGCCGCATCGAAGCTGTGGCCGAGCCCGGCCAGAACATAGCCCGGCGCGGTTTGCACCGGGTCGAGATAGCCTTCCACCGAGAGCCGGGTCAGCGCGCCGGCCGCGCCGGTGAAGCGCCCCGGCACCACGGTCTCGGCCAGAAACAGCCCGGGCTGGGCCATGTATTGTCCGGTGAGCGTAACGAAGCTGCCCGGCTCGGGCAGGACTGCGCCGGCTGGAAGCCGAATGGGCGCTGCCTCGATGCTGTAACCGGTGGCGCCCGTGCGGCGCAGCACGCCGGCCAGAAGATCGCGGCCCCGGGCGCGGGCGGGTGCGGGGGCGAGCCGGGTTGCGACAACCCCGCCGGCGCGCCAGATGCCCGAGACGACGACCCGCATTCGCTCGGACCCGGCGCCGAGCGACGGCAGCCCCGGCGCCAGCGTGACCGCCGTGCCATTGACGGCAAAGCCCCGGCCATCGGCGCTAACTTCTGCGATCGTGCCAATCAGCGGATCGGTGATGTGCACGCGCCGCGCCTGCAGCGACGGCGCTCCGTCCGGGCCTGCGGGACCTGCCGCCGCCTCGACGGTCAGCGCCTGTTCCAGGCTCAGCGCATCGACCTCGACCGGGCCGAACGCATCGCTGAGTTTTGCATCGCGGGGAAGCTCGACCCGCAGCCCATTGATCAAAAGACTGCCGAAACCAGTGAGCGTGCCGACAATGCCGGTGCCGCCGATGCCGCCCTCGGCCGGGCGCTTGTCGGCCTCGGCCAGCCGCCGCGGCTCTGCCGCACAGCCCGACAGAAGGGCCGCGCCAATGCCGGCCCCCAGCCCTGTGCAGAACCGCCGCCTGTCGATCCCCCTCATGCGTCGCCTTCCCCACCGCCGGTCTGTCGCCGTGCGTCTTGGCCGTCCCCAGCCTCGTCAATTCTGTAGAAAAACACACCGAAGCGAAAGCGTTGGGTGCCGTCCGGCGCCTCAAGATCCTGCGCCTGTCGCTGATGCGCCATGCGGTTGAGCTCAACCAGCGTCTGCGAGCCAAGCTCGCGCGCGCGCTGCTCCAACGCATCGACGGACGCGCCGGTCAGCCGGTTGTAAAAGACCGCCCGTTCCATGAAGGGCGGCGTTTCGGTCAGCAGATTGGCCACCGCCGCCGAGATATGATCACCGACATTGGCCGCAAAGAAATGCACCCGCTGGTCCTGATCGGCCGGGCCCAAAAACGCGTCCTGGCGCAGATGCACCAGCCCGTCGGCATCGACCTCGACCAGGCCCTGGCGCTCCAGCTCATCGAGCATGGTGCGCGGACGGATGTCAGAGCTCACACTGCGGGCCAGCGCCTCAAAGCTGGGGCCGTCGGCCGCACTGCGCGGCAAAGCGCGCGGTCGGCCCTGGGCATCGACCATATCCGGGCCAGCCAGCCAGCGGGCCAGCACCGTGGCCAACGCCGTCACCTTGCGGCGCACCGCATCGTCATCGGGGCCTTCTTCGCTGCGAAACCCGCGAATGTCGCGCCGATGCACGCCGGTCAACAGGCTGATGCGGCTGTCGGTGGGCGGCTTTCCGTCAAGCCCGAACTCAGCCTCGGCCACCTCGACATAGACCCGCTTGATCAACCGGTAGAAGGCCGGCAGGGTCACACCTTGCGCGATGAGCGCACGGATCATCGGCCGCAAGAGGCTGCGGGCGACTTTGAGAAAGAGCGTGGCGCGCGTATCGGGCTCGGCTGCAGACATCAAAAAACGGTATCAGAAGTGGAAAAATTGTCCACTGAGCCTGCGACGCTGCGTCCCGCCCCACGCCTCGCGCCGATGGGTAGGCTGGTTGGCATCCGGCAGGAAAGGACGGCGCAGCAATGATCCTGGTGATGAGCAGCACGACGCTTCTGAGCCCCCGCACGCTGGTCGCCCGCAAGATACCGCGCCAGGTTCTGGCGCGCGGCAAATTGCCGATCCCGCGCGGCACCGTCACACGGGCGCTGTTCTGGCGCGTGCTTTTTGAGGTGTCGCTGCTGCGCTATGTCGGGGCGCTGCTGCCATTTCTGATCGCGATGGCGATCTGGCCGGAATCCGCCTTTGGCCTGGCCCAGGCGCCGTTGCCGATGTTTCTGTTGGTCTATGTGATCGAAACCCGGGTTCTTGCCATGCCAAACGCCTCGCGGCGACAGGCTTTGGTGACCCCGGCCGAGGCGGATGCCGGGCTGGACCTGCTCACACAGCGCGCACGCAAGGTTCTGTCGCGCATCGCGGCCGGGCGCCAGATCGCCACGGGCCGGCTGCATCTGGTGGTCGAGCAATCGCCGATGGCCCGGGTCACGCCGCTGACCATCCTGTCGGTGCAGCCCGAGGAGGGGGCGAGCTTTCTCGATCTCTCGGCGCCTGAGCGAGCCTTGCTGATGGATCTCTTCGACGATGTGCTGAGCGAGCGGCGGTTGCAGCGCATAAACCTGGCTCAGAACACATTCCTGCGCGCGGTCGCCTTCGAGGCGCGCGCGGTTACCGCCCATGCCCGGCTTGCAGCGCTGGCAGCCGAGGCGATTGAGCGGCCGGTCCAGATCGGCAGCTGAAAACCGCTCGGCCGATCCGGCGGTGACAATGCGCCCGCATCGGGTCTAGCGTGCCAGGGACAGCACCCGGCCAAAGGGCGGCGGGCGCCGCGGGGTCTCATCCGGAACCGCCCAGATCACCGGGGCGCGGGGCGCAGGGCCAAAGGGCCCGTCAAGATCGGTGAGCACGACGATTGCCGAGGGGCTCAGAGCGCCAGCGGCCTCCAAAACCGGGCGAAAATCGGTGCCGCCGTCGCGGGCAAAGCTGATCGAGCGGATCAGGGTCTCCCAGGCGCCGGGACCCATGCGGTGATGGCTTCGCACCGCGCAGTCAAAGACGAGCACATGGATCTGGGCCGAGAGCCGCCGGCCAATGCCCGCGATCTGGGTCGCAAAGAGGGCCAGCCTGGCATCGTCCACCGAGCCAGAACAATCGACGCAGACCGCGATCCGCGGCACCGTGGCGTCGCGCAAAACCGCGGGCATTGGCGCGGGCCGGGGCCGCCCCGATCTTTGCGCAGCGCTGTCGGCGGCAAGCCAGGCCCGCGCCGGCCGCTGCCAGCCGAGGCGCGGCTGGGGTGTCACAGCCTGGGTCAGGAGGCCGCGGAGCACCACCTCCCACGGCGTGGTGGCCTGCGGAAGATCGCCCAGCCGGTGGCCCAACATGCCCAATCCGCGCCCCGCCGCCCGGCCTTCGGCCAGCGCGCGGGCAATCCGCTCGCGCCATTCCGCGGCCGATTGCTTGGGCGATTTGGGCGCATCGGCCGGATTGCGGTCGTCCAGACTGTCATCAAAGCCCGCGGTCGGGCGGCCCGCTTTCGGTGGCGCATCCGTCTGGCTGCCCTGCCAATCGAGATCGGGCGCAAAGCCGCTTTCGCGCCCATAACGCTGGGCCGCGCTCTCGGCAGAGGTCGGCGCGCCGGTGTCGCCATCATCGCCACCAGCGCCCTGCCGGCGGCCGGAGGCGGATGCGAGGCGCATCTAAAGCGCATCGGCGTCCCAGCGGGCGAGCGCGTCGCCCGGGCTCATCGTCTCGCCCAGCGCCGCGTTGATCAGCACCGACAGCACCGGGCAGGGCCGCGGCAGCGCGTATCCCGCCGCAATCAGCGTTTCATTGACGATGGCATCGGTGACCAGGCCATAGAGCATGGGATCGAACCGGTCGGCCAGCCGGTCGGCCATCGCGCGGGCTCGGACGGCATGACGAAACG
>JBCDDO010000256.1:0-4860 GCA_039180245.1 Pseudomonadota bacterium
CCCTGTGCGATGCCGAGACGCCGCTTTTCCTCGCGCCCAGTCACGACACCGAGGCGATGCGCGACTGGCTGGCCTTTCATACCGGCGTGCCGCTTGTATCGGCTGAGGCGGCGGATTTCGCGCTGGGCGCCTGGTCGGACCTGCCCGTCTCGCGCATGAAGCTCGGTCGCGCCGAATATCCCGACCGGTCCTGCACACTGATCGTCGAACTGGCGGAGCTGGTCGCAGACACGCATCGCCTGACCGGGCCGGGGATCGAGACTGAGGCCTTTCTGCGCCTGCCCGACACCGCCAGTTTTCAGGCAAACCGGCGGCATTTTCCACAGGGCGTGGATTTCTTCTTCACCGCTGGCAACCGGCTTGCGGCACTGCCCCGGACCACCCGCATCGAGGAGGTTGCCTGATGTATGTTGCCGTCAAGGGAGGCGAGCGGGCGATAGAAAACGCCCATGACTGGCTGGCCGAGACGCGGCGTGGCGCACAAGACATCGCCGAGCTGACCATTGCACAGATCCGCGAACAGCTCGCACTGGCGGTCGCCCGGGTGATGGCCGAAGGCTCGCTTTACGATCCCGATCTGGCTGCCCTTGCGATCAAGCAGGCGCGCGGCGACATGATCGAGGCGGTGTTCCTGATCCGCGCCTATCGCACGACGCTGCCGCGGTTTGGCGCCAGCCGGCCCATCGACACCGGTGCCATGGCCTGCGTGCGACGCATCTCGGCCACCTTCAAGGACCTGCCCGGCGGTCAGGTGCTGGGTCCGACTTTCGACTACACGCACCGGCTTCTCGATTTCGCCTTGGCGGCCGAAGGGCTGAGCCCAGAGGATGCGCCCCGCGCCGCGGCGCAGGACGGGGCCATGCCACATGTCACCGCGCTGCTGGCGCGGGAAGACCTGGTCCAGCCCGAACCGCTGGCCGATGAGACGCCGCGCGACCTGACCCGTGAGCCGCTGGAATTCCCCGCCGACCGCCCGCTGCGGTTGCAGGCCCTGGCCCGGGGCGATGAGGGGTTTGTGCTCGGCATGGCCTACTCGACGCAGCGCGGCTATGGCCGCAACCATCCCTTTGTGGGTGAAATGCGCGTCGGCATGGTGTCGGTCGCGCTCGACATCCCCGAACTGGGGTTCGCCATCGAAATCGCAGAGATCGAGATCACCGAATGCGAGACGGTCAACCAGTTTCTGGGCTCAAAGACCGAGCCGCCGCAATTCACCCGCGGCTATGGCCTGACCCTGGGCCATTGCGAGCGCAAGGCGATCTCAATGGCGCTGGTCGATCGGGCGCTGCGCTGGGAAGAGCTGGGCGAGGACAATTCGGGCGCCCCCGCACAGCATGAGGAATTTGTGCTCTACCACGCCGACAATGTGCAGGCGACCGGGTTTCTGGAGCATATCAAGCTGCCCCATTACGTGGATTTTCAGTCCGAGCTGGAACTCATTCGAAAGCTGCGCCGCGAGGCGATGTCCGCATCGCAGGCCGAACCATCGATCGAGGCTGCCGAATGATCCGCGATGCGCGCGTTTACAGATCGCCGGGTCGCCGCTTCTGGCGGAGTTACCGGCGCAGATTGGCCTCGGGCTTGGCCTTTTTGGCATCCGGTCCCAACCGGACCTTGGTGCGTGGGCCCCGTAGCTTGGGCAGAAACTCCATCGCCACAAGACCGACAACCACAAGACCTGCAACGCTCACAACAATGCTCAGAACCAGCACGCCACCTACTCCATCGAATTCTGGTTCGCTAAGAATTGGCGGAAAATCTGGGCAAATTCTGGCCCAAGCGGAGGCAACAGCGTGACAGCCCCAGCAGATCAGTACAATTTTGCCTATCTCGACGAGCAGACCAAGCGGATGATCCGGCGGGCGCTTCTGAAGGGATTGGCGATCCCGGGCTACCAGGTGCCCTTTGCCAGCCGCGAGATGCCCATGCCCTATGGTTGGGGGACAGGCGGCGTGCAGGTCTCGGCCGCGGTGCTGACCCCCGATGACGTCTTCAAGGTGATCGACCAGGGGTCCGACGACACCACCAATGCTGTCTCGATCCGCAAGTTTTTTCAAAAGGTTGCGGATGTCGAGGTCACCGAAAGCACCGAGGATGCCACGGTCATTCAGACCCGCCACCGGATCCCGGAGACGCTGCTTACCGAGGACCAGATCCTGGTCTATCAGGTGCCGATCCCCGAGCCGCTGCGCTATCTGGAGCCGCGCGAGACCGAAACCCGGCGCATGCATGCGCTGGAGGAATACGGGCTGATGCATGTCAAGCTCTATGAGGACATTGCGCGCAACGGCGCCATCGCCACGGCCTATGCCTATCCGGTCAAGGTCGAGGATCGCTATATCATGGATCCCTCGCCGATCCCGAAATTCGACAATCCCAAGCTGGAAAGTGCCGCAATTCAGCTCTTTGGGGCCGGGCGCGAACAGCGGATCTATGCCGTGCCGCCCCACACCAAGGTGGTGAGCCTGGATTTCGAGGATTATCCGTTCGATCCGTCAAAGGCCGATCAACCCTGTGGCTTGTGCGGTGCGACCACCAGCTATCTCGACGAGGTGATCACCGATGACATGGGCGGGCGCATGTTCGTCTGCTCGGACAGTGATTTCTGCGCCCGGCGGCGCGCGGCCGGATATCGCGGTGCGCAGGCCTATATCGCCGTGGAGGGTGTGGGATGAGCTGGATCATGATTGCCGGGCCCTACAGCGCCGGTGCGGCCGATGCCGCGCAACGGGCCGAAAACCTCTCCGCGATGAACCGCGCCGCCTTGGAGGTGTTCGAAAAGGGCCATGTTCCGGTCATTGGCGTCAACATGGCGCTGCCGGTCATCGAGGTCGCGGGGCATGATCGCTACGACGATTTGATGATGCCGATCTCGCTGGCTTTGGCCGACAGATGCGACGCGATTCTCAGGATCGGCGGAGCCTCGGCGGGGGCTGACGCTGAAATGGTTCGCATGGAAAAGGCGGGCAAACCGGTCTACCGCAGCATCGAACAGATCCCCGGAGCCGCTCAATGACCCCTCTATTGCAGGTCAGCGATCTGACCAAACGCTACGGTGCCCGGATCGGCTGTGCCGATGTGAGCTTTGAGCTCTATCCGGGCGAGGTGATGGGCATTGTGGGCGAGTCCGGCTCGGGCAAGTCAACGCTTCTGGCGTGCATGGCGGGCCATTTGACCCCCGATACCGGCCGGGTCATGTTTGACACCCGCGCCGAGGGGCCGCGCGACACGCTGACCATGTCGGAGGCCGAGCGGCGCATGCTGGGCCGCACCGATTGGGCCTTTGTGCACCAAAACCCGCGCGACGGGTTGCGCATGCGCATCAGCGCCGGTGGCAATGTCGGCGAACGGCTGATGGCGGTGGGCGCCCGGCATTACGGTCAGATCCGCGAGGCGGCGCTGGACTGGCTGGAGCGGGTCGAAATTGCCGCGGATCGCGTCGACGACCGGCCGGCGGCCTTTTCGGGCGGCATGCAGCAGCGGTTGCAGATCGCGCGCAACCTCGTCTCTGGCCCGCGTCTGGTCTTCATGGATGAGCCGACGGGCGGGCTCGATGTCTCGGTCCAGGCCCGGCTGCTTGACCTTTTGCGGGGGCTGGTGCGGCGGCTGGGTCTGTCGGTCGTTGTCGTCACGCATGATCTGGCGGTGATCCGCCTCTTGGCCGATCGGGTGATGGTGATGAAGGAGGGGCGCGTGGTCGAAACAGGTCTGACGGATCAGGTGCTTGACGACCCGCAGCACGCCTACACCCAGCTTCTGGTCAGCTCGGTGCTGCAGGCATGAGCGTTGTGATCGAGGTTGCGGGTCTGGGCAAGACCTTCACGCTGCACACCCAAGGCAAAGCGGTGATCGAGGTGCTGCGCGACGCGGCCCTGTCGGTCGCGACGGGCGAGTGCGTGGCGCTCACCGGGCCGTCAGGCTCGGGCAAATCGACGCTGATGCGGGTGCTCTACGGCAACTACCTGGCCGGTGCGGGCCATGTGGTCGTCGCGGGCACCGACATTGCCCGGGCCAAACCGCAAGAGATCGTGGCCCTGAGGCGCCACACGCTGGGCTATGTCAGCCAGTTTCTGCGCGTCGTGCCCCGGGTGCCGGCGCTGGAGGTCGTCGCCGAGCCGCTTCTGGCGCTTGACGTCTCTGAGGCGGCAGCGCTGGACCAGGCACGTGCGCTCCTCACCCGGCTGCGCATCCCGCAAACGCTCTGGTCGCTGTCGCCGACGACCTTCTCGGGGGGCGAGCAGCAGCGGGTCAATATCGCCCGCGGGTTTGCACATCCCTATCCAGCCCTTTTGCTCGACGAGCCGACGGCAAGCCTTGATGCCGCGAACCGCGAAACCGTGCTCTGCCTGATTGAAGAGGCAAAGGCCCGCGGGGCAGCGATTGTTGGGATCTTCCACGATGCCGCGGCGCGCGCGCGTGTGGCCGACCGCGAGGTCGATGTCAGCCAGTTCACGCCCGAGCCGGCATGACCGGCACCGGCCGGCTCATCGCGGTGGTCGGCCCGTCTGGTGTTGGCAAAGACAGCCTGATGGATGCGCTGATTGCTGCACAGCCGGGTTTGGCGCGTGCGCGCCGGGTCATCACCCGGCCGGCATCGGCCGGCGGCGAAGCGTTCGAGGGGGTGAGCGAAGCGGAGTTTCAGCGTCGAAAGGCGGCCGACGCCTTTGCGCTGTCTTGGCGCGCGCATGGGCTCTTTTACGGGATCCCGGTCGAGACCGTTGCGGCCGTCACGCAAGGCGCAGAGATCTTGGCGAATCTGTCGCGGGGCGCCCTTGCCGAGGCCGCAGCGCTTTACCCATCGGTCCATGTCTTGTCAGTCACAGCCCCGCCCGAGGTGTTGGTTGAACGCCTCGCGCATCG
>JBCDDO010000257.1:0-4847 GCA_039180245.1 Pseudomonadota bacterium
ACCTGCCCGCGGAATTCTCCCAGCTCGACCTGAACAAACAGGTCGAGATCTATGCCGACCGCGCCCAAAGCGTGCTGGGGGTCTCCAGCCCGGCCGATCTTGCCGATCCCGACATCGCCGACGAGGCGATCCGGCTCTATCTGGTGCGGGCCGAGATCGAGGCCGGCCCCAACCAGCTCACCCCCGGTTTCGGCGCGCTGACGCTCCTGCAGGCGGCCGGCGGCAGCGGACAGATCGGCGGGGGATCCAGCGCAGACGGGCTTCTCAATCTGCTGTCCTCGCAGGGCTAGCACGCCATCCGCTCCACACAGCGCGTTCTTCAGGACCGGGTGCTGGACCTGTCCAAGCGCCGGGGGCATCGGCGCCCAGAAGCGGAGACCAGAATCGGAAACCAGAAGCGGAGACCTGCGCCGGCCAGCGCAGGGAGAGACACCCAGAGGGAGGCCAAAGCGGCCGTTCGGGCGCGCCCCGTCGCCTCACGGTCGGACGTTTTGCGCCGATCATATGGCGGTGCGGGACCCAGAGAATGCTGCGCGCGGCGCGATGCCGTGAGCCCGCAACCAGAGGATCCCAATATCAGGGCAACGCGGTGTCGGGAGCGCAGTGCCGGGAACTTGGTGCGCAAGGCCCAAAGCCAAGGCGGCCCAGATTGACAGCCCGATTTTCGACCCGGTTGATGGCCTGATTTTCGGCCCGATTCTCGACCGGATCGTCAAATCGCAGCAGCCCCAATGCGCGACAAACCTGCGGCCCGCCCGACCGGTGCTGGCGCCAGATCCCAGCTGAGACCCCGGCCCTCGGCAGGGTCGAGACCTCTGAACCCAAATGCCAGGCAGTCTCGATCATGCACATGCCCCGTGCGGCGCTCCGGCCAAGTCGAAGCTGCCCGCGAATGGGGAGGTTCCGGTTGTCGAGATCCTGCACCGCATCCGGTGCCCTTTGTCGCCAATTCGCGGCTATGGCCGCTTTTGGGGCAATCGCGGACCGGCCGCGCGCAGGTTACAAGGACCGGTCGGGTCTGGTCGTGGAACGTCTGTCCTGGGAAGCTTGGCACGCGAAGCTTGTCGTGGGGAGTTTAGGGTCCGGTGCAGGGCGGCGGGCTATGGCACCCGCCCCGCCAGCGCGCCGCGCAGCAGCGCAAAACTCTCCTCCACCGACGGGCTGGGCGCGGCGATGAGCGCATCGAGCGCCGGAAACGCCGCCCGCGCCGTGTCGATGGTGGGGTCCGCACCCACGGTGTAAAGCCCGGCCTGGATCATCGGCAGCGCCTCCTCATAGGCCGCAATATGCGCGCGGGCCTGGGCGATCATCCGGTTTTCCTCGGCGCTGGCCGCGCCGGGCAGCGCCCGGCTGACCGAGCGGCGCAGATCGATGGCCGGAAACCGGCCGCGCTCGGCAATCGCCCGGTCCAGAATGACATGCCCATCGAGCGTGCCGCGGGTGATGTCGGCGACCGGCTCTTCCATATCCGAGCCCGCCACCAGCACGGTAAAAAGCGCGGTGATGTCGCCCTGCTGGCCGGCCGGTACAGCATCGGCTGTCGCACCACCAGCCGTCGCATCACTGACTGGACCAAAGGCGGCGGGCTGGGCGGTGCCGGGGCCGGCGCGCTCGGCCAGACCGGCGATCAGCGCGGCGGTCGAGGGCGGATAGGCGCGCAGCGAGGGGGTCTCGCCGGCGGTCAGGGCGATCTGGCGATGCGCCTCGGCAAACCGGGTGAGACTGTCCATCAGCAGCAGCACATGCTTGCCCTGGTCGCGAAACGCCTCGGCGATCGCCATGCCGGTAAAGGCTGCGCGGCGCTTGACCAGCGGCGCTTCATCGGCGGTGGCAACCACGGTGACGCTGCGCGCGCGCCCCTCGGGCCCCAGCCCGTCGCGCAGAAAACTGCCCAGCTCGCGGCCGCGCTCGCCGATCAGCACCAGCACCACACAATCGGCCTCCATGCCGCGGGCAAGCTGGGCCAGGAGCGAGGATTTGCCCACCCCGGACCCGGCAAAGAGCCCCAGGCGCTGCCCCCGCGCGACCGGCAGCACCGTGTCGAGCACCGCCAGACCGGTGGAGAGCCGCGCGCCCAGCGGCCGGCGCAGATGCGCGGGCGGCGGGCTGGCCAGCAGCGGCGCCGCGATCGGACCCGCCGGCAGCGTGGCGACCGGACGGTCCCCGGCGCCCGCCCCGCCAAGAAGCCCGCCGGGCGCGGCGGCATCTGCGGCGGCCTGCAGCGGCCGGCCGAACGCATCGACGACCTGGCCCAGCCAACCCGGCCCGGGCCGCAATGCCGGGTCGCGCATCAGCCAGGCCCGCGCGCCCAGGGCCAGCCCCTCGGTCGGCCCATAGACCATCGCCCGCACGCAGCCCTCGGCCAGCGCCACGATCTCGCCGCCGCGCAGCCCCGTCGCCGTGTGCCCCGGCGGCCCGGTCTCGATGGCCACTCGGTCGCCCAGGCTGGCGGCAACCTCAAGCCCGCGGATCAGCACCGAGGAGGGATCGGCCGCGGCCACAGCCCCGGCCCGCCGGATCGGGGTGATGTCCTCAAAACTGTTGATCAACCCCTCAAACATCTCGCCTCCCAGGCCGTGCAGCGTCGCCGAAGGCAAAACACTTTCTCAACAAAGAAGGGTTAAGCGCTGGGAGACGCGGCAGGCAGCCCACCCGGCGGCCCACCCCGTTGCCCGTCCCATTATGGGGCGGCGATCGGCCCAGGCCGGTCGAGAGGATTGAGGCGCGAGCTGGAGGAGAACCCCCGCATGCGACTGGACATCGCGATCCTTCAGCTCTCGGATGCGCTGGCCTCCTATGCCGGGCTGCGCCAGGGCGTGATCGCCGAAAACATCGCCAATGCCGACACGCCGGGCTACAAGGCGCGCGACGTGCTGCCCTTTGCCAAAGCCTATGCGGACCGTCCCGCCACAGCCTTTGTGCCGCAGGCCACCCGCGCCGGCCACCTGCTGGAGGAGGCGCGCGGCGCGCAGAATTTTCGGCTCACCGAGGCCCATGCCCCCGGGGTTCAGAACCCCAATGGCAACACGGTGGGGATCGAGGATCAGATGCTGCGCGCCACCCATCTGAAGCTCCAGCATGATCTGGCGCTCGGCGTCTACACCAAATCCCTGTCAATACTGCGCGCCGGTCTGGGGCGGCGCTAGGCCAGGAGGGCCGATCGCGTGGAAAATCTGCTCAACAGCATGGTGTCGGCCGCCCATGGCCTGACGGTTCAATCGGCGCGGCTGCGGGTGAGTTCGGAGAACATCGCCAATGCCGACACGCCGGGCTATCACCGCAAAATCCTGACCTTTTCGGAGGCGATGAGCGGCACTGACGGCACCCTGCCCGTGCCCGGTGCGGTCACCTTCAGCCGCGGCGAGCTGGAGCGGATCTTCCAGCCCGAGCATCCGCTGGCCGATGCCGAGGGTTACTATGACGGCACCAATGTCGAGCTGATGGTCGAGATCGCCGATGCCCGCGAGGCACAGCGCAGCTATGAGGCCAATCTGCGCATGCTCGACCAATCCCGACAAATGGCCAGCGGATTTTTGGAACTGTTGCGGCGCTGAGCCGCGGGTCCGCAACCTCTCCCCGTCTCGGCCGGCCCGGTCGAGCGCATCAGCCAGTCTTCAAGGAGTTGAAAGATGAGCGAGATCTCTCCCAGCAATCTGATCGCATCCCTCTATCAGCGCGCGCAAACCGCCATGGACGGGCTGGGCCCGACCCCGACCCCGCCGCCCGGCCCCTCCGCGCTCACCCCCACCCAGCCGGGCGACGGCCGCGCGCCCGCCCCCTTTGCCACCACCACCTTCGGACCCGGCTCGACCGATGCGCCCTCCCGTGCAGATCAATCGAGCGATCCGGTCGTCCGGCTGACCAACGGCGCACAGGATTTTCTGAGCGCCATGCGCGAGGCCGAAACCGCCGCGACCGACGGGCTGACCGGCCGCGCCGATCCGCAATCGGTGGTCATGGCGCTGGCCGCAACCGAGCTCGCGGTCGAAACCGCCGTCACCCTGCGCGACAAGGTGGTCGAGGCCTATCAGGAAATCCTGCGCATGCCGGTGTGATCGGCGCAGTCAACGCAAAGGACCGCGCATGCTCAGCGAGGGACAGATCTTCGATCTCATGCAGGCGGGGCTTTGGGCAACCTTCCTGATCTGCCTGCCGGTGTTGGCGGCCGCCTTGATCGTGGGGCTGGCGATCGGCCTTTTTCAGGCGCTGACCTCGGTGCAGGAGATGACGCTGACGTTTGTGCCCAAGCTGGCCGCGATTTTGGTGACCTATTGGACCGCGATGGGGTTTATGACCGGAACTCTGCTGGCCTTCTGGCATGACCGGATCTTGCCCGCGATCATCGGCCCATGACAGGCGGGCCGGCCCCGTCCACCGCCGACCGAGCGATGCTGGCCGATCCGGCTCCGCACCGTGCGCTCCAGCACGGCCGGGGCTTTCGGGACGCAGATGCTCGGCCGGATCAGAAAGTCTCTGGCATCTGGATCTGGGGCCGGATCCACGCCCAGGATCGCAGCCGGATCTTTGGCTCTTGGATCTTCGCGGCCTGGCCCAGGCGCGGCGGCGCATGCGGCGCAGCCCCGGCCGGGTGCTGGTCCGCGGGCCGGCCCCGGGCGCTGATCGCCGCGCTTCTTTTGGCTGCCGGCCTGGCTGTGGGAGCGGCCGCCCAGGCCGCCTCGACCGCGCTGTTGCCGCCGCCAGCGCCGCCACCAGCACCGCCGCCAGCGCCGCCGCCATCGGTTGCCCCGGCCCCGCAAAACCAGCCCACGCAGCCCGACCCGCCCGCACAAGACGTGATCGCGATCCGGCCGGCCGATCCCGCGCAACCGGATCCGCAGACCCCAGCG
>JBCDDO010000258.1:0-4846 GCA_039180245.1 Pseudomonadota bacterium
ACGCTGGTAAGATAGGCCAGATCGACATGACCGGTGCGGATCAGCTAACGCGCGAGGCTCAGGATGAAGAGCCCGTCCGTGCCGGGGGTGATCCCGATCCACTCATCGGCAATGGCATTGTAGCCGGTGCGCACCGGGTTCACCGCCACCACCCGTGCGCCGCGGGCCTTGAGCTTGCCGAGCCCGATCTTGATGGGGTTGCTGTCGTGATCTTCGGCCACGCCAAAGAGCATGAAGTATTTCGCACGCTCCCAATCGGGCGACCCGAACTCCCAGAACGCCCCGCCCATCGTCATGATGCCGGCCGCGGCCATATTGACCGAGCAGAACCCGCCATGGGCGGCATAATTGGGCGTGCCGAATTGCTGGGCCCACCAGCTGGTCAGGCTCTGGCTCTGATCGCGCCCGGTGAAGAACGCCAGCCGCTTGGGATCCGATGCGCGCACCGGCGCCAGCCAGTCGACGGCGGTTTGCAGCGCCTCCTCCCAGCTGATCTCTTCGAACTGACCCGAGCCGCGCGGACCGACCCGCCGCATCGGCGCGCGCAGCCGCGCGGGCGAGAGATGCTGCATCACCCCGGCCGAGCCCTTGGCACACAGCACGCCGCGATTGACCGGATGGTCGCGATTGCCCTCGATATGGCTGACCTGCAGCCCGTCATCTCCCTTTTGAAGATGCACATCGATACCGCAGCGGCAGGCGCACATATAGCAGGTGGTCTTGCGGATTTCGTCGGCGGCCGGGCGTGCCGGATATGTCTCTGCCTTGCCCGCGTTCATGCCGCCTCCCTCACGCATTTTTTACACTCCTACACGGGGGAATGCCCGCCCGTCCAGCGCCGAGGCGCGCGGCCTGCATGCGGCCCGGCCAGAGCGCTGCTGCCAAACCATTTGCAGGCCGCTTTTGGGTCCAGTCTGGGCCCATCCAAGGATTGACCCCGGCCCGCGCGGGGTGTCTTTAAGGTGCCATGGGAGGGGGCAATGCAGCTTGACGACGCGACGCATGCGGCGATCGAGGCGGCGGGCGAAAGCTTCGTGCCGCCCTACCCGCATCGGCGCACCCATCCGGCGGGATTTCTCGAACTGCTGCGCATTTATCGCGACAACATCATCGGCACCTTCAGCGCGGCCGATTTCCATCACAGGCTGATCCATGCCCGCTATGGGCTGCTCGACATCTACACCGTCAACGACCCCGATCTGGTGCAGGAGGCCTTTCAGGCCCAGCATGCCGCGTTTCAGGCCAAGACGCCGCAGATGCGCCATGCGCTGCGCCCGCTTTTGGGCGATGGGCTGTTCGTCTCGGACCGCGGCATCTGGGCCACGCGTCGCGCCGCGGTCCAGCCGGTGGTGCATGGCGCGCGGCTGCCCGATTTCGCGCCCATCATGGTCGACACCATCGCGGAATGGTCCGATCACTGGCACGGTCTGGGCGACGGCGCGCCCATCGACGCGCTGGCCGAAATGGCAGAGCTGACCGCCGAGATCATCTCGCGCACCATTTTTGGGCGCAGGCTGGGCCGCGACTTCACCTCCGAGGTGGTGGCCGGCTTTGCCGCCTATCAGGCCACGGTCGATCAGGTCGATGTGCTGTCGCTTCTGCGCGCGCCGGACTGGCTGCCGCGGATCCAAGGTCTGGCCGCGCGCCGGGCGCTCAAACGGGTGCACCGCGTGATCGACGATATCGTGGACCGGCTCGCGCGGGGCGAGGGCGATCAGCAGGCCGTCGTCGCGCGGCTTTTTGCGGCGCGCGATGCGCAGGGCCGGGCCTTCAGCCGCGAGGCGATCCGCAATGAGGCGATCGTGCTTTTCATGGCCGGGCATGAAACCACCGCCAACACCCTGGCCTGGGCTTGGTATCTGATCAGCCAAAGCCCGCGGGTGCAGGCGCGTTTGCAGGCTGAACTGGCCGAGACGCTGGGCGGCCGTGCGCCCGAACTGGCCGATGTTCGCGGCCTGCGCTACACCCGCGCCATCATCGAGGAGACGCTGCGGCTCTACCCGCCTGTGCCCATATTGGGACGTCAGGCCCTGGCCGATGGCGAGATCGGCGGCACGCCGATCCGACGCGGGGCGCTGGTGCTGGTCGCCCCTTTCATGCTGCATCGGCGCCCGGCAATCTGGTCGATGCCCGACCATTTCGTGCCCGAGCGGTTCGACGACCGGGTGGCCAAGCGGCCCGGCAAATATGCCTATGTCCCCTTTGCCATCGGCCCCAGGATTTGCCCCGGATTGAGCTTCGGTCTGACCGAGGCGGTGCTGGCGCTGGCCAGTCTCAGCCAACGCTTCGAGCTGACGCTGGAGCCCGGCCATGAGGTGACCTTGCAATGCCGGTTGACCTTGCGTCCCGGCGCAAAGCTGCCGATGCGGCTGAGGCAGCGGTGAAGCTCAGCGACATTCCCTTCGAGAGCACGCGGGCCCCGGAAGGACCCGGCCCGCCGCTGGCTGCCCTCTGGCAGGGCCAGGCTGGCTTGTGGACGCGCCACCACCTGACGCAACGCCTTGAGGGTGCAGCGCAATACGCGTTCTACCACGCGGTCCGGCCGTTGCCGCCCGAGGTTCCTGCGGCGCTGGGGCGGGTGCTGGGACCGATTGCAGGCCATATCGACCGCAACCGAAGCTACGTGGCGCATATGAAACGCGCGGTCCCGCGGATCCGCCCCGATCTGGACGAGGCAGGCTGCGCGGCCCTGCTCGCACAGTGGTGGCGGCAAGTCGGGATGAGCCATGCGGTCTACCCGTCGCTGGAAAAACTTGCCCGTCCCGAGCGGATCACGATCAAGGGCGCCGAACGGTTTGCCGAGGCCGACCGTCTGGGCAACACGATCTATGTGCTGGTGCATCTGGGCAGTTGGGAGATGCTCAGCCACATCTTCACCCGCCATCACGAGCGCCCATGGGTGGGGATCTATCAGCCGCAGATGTCGCGGTTTCAAAACCGCCTGATCTTTGCCGGGCGGCGGCGGCACCGGTTCTATGTCTTTCCGCCCAGCACGCATTTGCCGCGACGCCTGATCAAGCTGATCGAGGGTGGCTGCAACGGTGCCTTTTTCATCGACGAGGTCTCCGACGGTCAGACCCGCTTCCCGCTCTGGGGCCGGGCCGTGCCCACGGGCAGCAATGTCGCCTTCTCGCTGAAGCTGGCGCATCGCCTGGGCGCTCGGCTGCAGCCGGGATACCTGCTGCGCGAGCCGAAGGGCCGGTCAAGTGTGCATCTGTTGGAGCCGTTTGTTGCCCGCACCGATCTGCCGCGCGATGTGTTCGTGCGGCGCACGACCCGCGCGCTGTCGGCCTTGTTTGAGCCGATCATCGCCGCGCATCTCGACCAATGGTACATGCTCAAGGAGTTGCGGCTTTGAGCGGTCGTGCAATCGTGGTGGGTGCCGGCATCACGGGCGTGGCCGCCGCACTCTCGCTGCAGCGGTCGGGCTGGGGCGTGATGTTGGTCGACCGCGTGGCACCGGGGGATCCGGCCCAGACGAGCTACGGCAATGCCGGGCTGCTGGCGCGAGCGGCGGTGGTGCCGGTATCGACGCCCGGCCTGATCTGGCGGGCGCCGCGGCTGCTCTTTGACCCCAACGCGCCGCTTTTTCTGCGCTGGCGCTATCTGCCGCGGCTGATGCCCTGGCTGGTGCCGTTCCTGCGCAATGGCGCATCAGCGCGGGTGGCGCGGATCGCCCAAACCCTGGCCGGGCTGACCGGCGATGCCGTGGCCCGGCATCAGGCGCTGGCCGCCGGTACGAATGCGGCGCGGTTCATCCGAACCGGCGATTACGTCTATCTTTATCCCGACCGGTCGGCTGCCCGGAAGGACCGCGCCGGCTTTGCCCTGCGGCGGGCCAATGGCTTTGCGGTTGAAGAGCGAACGCAGGCGGCTCTCAGCGCGGCCGATCCGGCACTGGGGCCGGGTGCGCGGTTCGGCATCGCCTTGCCCGATCATGGCTGGATCACCGATCCAGGCGCCTATCTGGCTGAACTCGCGCAGGTCTTTTCGGGCCAGGGCGGTGCTTTCCAGCAAGGCGAGGCGGTGTCGCTGGCCCCCGGGCAGGTCACGCTGGCCGGCGGGCAGGTTCTTGCCGCTGATCGGATCGTGCTGACGGCAGGGGCCTGGTCGGGCGCGCTGGCGCAAAGCCTGGGCTTGAAGATGCCGCTGGAGAGCGAGCGCGGCTATCACCTGATGCTGCGCGGCACCAACATCCGCCCGCCGCACCCCTATATGGTCGCCACGGGCAGCTTTGCCGTGACCCCCATGGAGGGCGGCATGCGCCTGGCCGGCATTGTCGAGTTTGGCGGGCTGCACGCCCCGCCTTCGCGGGCACCCTTTGCCCTGCTGCGGCGCGCCATCCGACGGGTCTATCCCGATCTGACCTGGACCCAGGCCGAGGAATGGATGGGCCATCGCCCCTCGCTGCCCGACAGCCTGCCGGTGCTGGGCGAGGATCCGCGCAGGCCGGGCATCATCCATGCCTATGGCGGACAACATGTTGGGCTGACCATGGGGCCGCTCTTGGGAAAGCTTGCGGCGGATATCGCGACCGGCGCGCGGCCAAACCGCGATCTGGCGGCCCTGGCGCCGACCCGGTTTTCCGGCGCCCGGTGACGCGGATTCTGCCGATCAAGGGGCGCGCGCCAGCCTGCGCCAAGTGCCCGAGGCTGACGCGGTGATTGCTCCCCTTCTTGGCGGGCTCGCCTGGCTGGGCGCACGGGCGCATTGGGTGATGCCGGGCGGCATTCTGCTCGCGTTGCTCGCCCCGGATCTGTCGGATGTGCTGCGCCCGGCCTTGCCGGCGTTGCTTTGTCTTGTGCTGGGGCTGTCGATGGCGCGGCTCGATTTGCGCGAGGCGCTG
>JBCDDO010000259.1:0-4811 GCA_039180245.1 Pseudomonadota bacterium
AGGACGAGTATTTCGTCGACAAGAAGCTCTACCCGAATGTCGATTTCTACTCCGGCATTATTCTCGACGCGATGGGCTTTCCAACGTCGATGTTCACGCCGATTTTTGCCCTGGCACGGACCGTCGGCTGGATCGCGCAATGGAAGGAAATGCTGGAGGATCCCGGCGCGAAAATCGGTCGCCCGCGCCAGCTTTACATGGGCGAGCAATCCCGCGACTACACCGAGATCGGCGCGCGCAGCTGAGGGCGGGCACGCCGCGGCGCCGGCTGCGTGCGTCGTGGCCGCGCCAGCGCCCGGCAATGCCCTGACCGGCAATGCCCTGACCGGCAACGCCCTGACCGGCAACGCCAGCGCCCGGCAACGCCCTGACCACGCCGTCGCCGGGGACGCCTTTCCCCGACGGAAGAGTGCGCCTAACCGCCCCCCGAGACCGACAGATCCTCGCGCGCCGCCCAATCCGCGATTCCCGCTGCGGGCATTGGCGGCGCAAGGGCAAATCCCTGCACGGTGTGCGCCCCCATGGCGCGCACCAGCGGAACATGCGCGGCATCCGACACGCCCGAAACCACGACATCGATGGTAAGCTCGTCGCAAAGCCCGATGATGGCGCGGATCACAGAGGCGTTCGGATCGCCCGCCGTCATGCTGCGCACCAGGCGCGCATCGATCTTCAACCCCGAGATCGGCAATGCCGACAGCGCGCCGAGCCCGGCCGAACCCATCCCAAACTCGTCCAGCACCAGCGGATACCCGGCCTCGGCGGCCCGCTGCAAAAGATCGGTATCCTCCGGCGCCACCACATCGCCCAGCTCAAGCGCCACATCGCTTGCAAGCAGCCCCCGGCGCAAAAGCTCATCGGACAGGCGTTCCAGATAATCGGTGCGCGCCAGGGTCGCGCGGCCGACATTGAGCGCCAGCCGCACATCGTTGCCAAGCGCCGCCCGCAGCGATGGAAGCGCATCGACCCCGGTGGTCATGGCCGCAAGATCGATGTCTTCCATGATGCCTGCCTCGCGCGCCAACGCAAAGAACTCACCCGGCGCCAAGACCCCGCGATCGGGATGGCGCCAGCGCATCAGCCCTTCAAGCGCTGCGACCTGTCCGGCGGCAAGATCGAATTGCGGCTGGTAATGGAGCTCGAACTGCGCCTGGGTCGAGGCCTGCGCAAGATCGGACAGAAGCGACTGCCGCTCGAAATGCCGCGCGCCCAGCGCCTCATCATAGACCAGCGCGGTCTGCCCGGCCGGGCGCGCGTGGTTCAGCGCGATATCGGCTTGTTGCAGCAACCGGCTGGACTGGTACTGACCCGGCTCGGACACCGCAATCCCGAACCGCACGCCCAGGCGCACCCGACATCCGCGCCAGTTCATCGGCTTGCACAAAAGCTCGCCGAGGGTTTCGACCTCGCTCAGCACCGCATGCGCGCTGCTCACATCGGCGCGCACGATCAAAAACTCGTCGCCGCTGGCCCGCGCCACCATCGAGTTTTCGCCCAGCAGGCTGGAGATCCGCTTGGCCACCTCGCGCAGCACCGCATCGCCCGCCGCCAGACCAAGCGTGTCATTGACCTCCTTGAACTGCTCCAGATCGAGATGGATCAGCGCCGTGCGCCCATTGGTCTCGGCCGCCCGTGCAAGCGTCTGGGCCAGAAAATCGGTCAGGCTCGCGCGGTTGGCCAGCCCCGTGACAATGTCGATGCGGGTCAGCTGGTGCAGCTCATCCTTAAGATGCTGCAGCTCGGTTTCGCGCTTGACCAGCTCGGTGACATCGCGCCAGACCGACAGCACATGCTCGCCGAGGCCCGAGATCTCATGGCGGAAATGCCGGATCTCGATCCAGGCCGATCCGCCGGTGCGAAGCACGATCTCATTGATCCGGTTGAGCCGAAATTCCGGTTTCGCCAGATCGAACCGGAACGCCTCCAGCGCGGCAGGGTCGACCGGTTTGCCCGGTTGCAGGATCACGCCGTCGGGATGCCGCCCGCGCAGCTCTTCCAGCCCATAACCGGTCATCCGCCGCAGCGCGGGGCTCGCCCATTCCACCCGGCCCTGAATGTCCTGCAAGAGCAGCGCATCATTGGTGACGCTCAGCGCGCCGCGAAACAGCGTCCATTCCTGCGACACGTTCTGCGCGGCTTCCAGCTCCTCCATATTGTCGGTGACATCGCGCAGCGAGACGACGACGCGCCCCTCCTCCTCCCGATCCGGCGATTCGACCAGGGCAAAGCCAAGCTGGCTCCAAAACCGCTCGCCCTCGCGCGTGACCTGCTCAACGGTCTGAAACCCTTCGAAAAGATCCGAGCTCGGATCGTACCGAAACCGCGCCACCTCGCGCGCCGTCGGCCGCACGTCCAGGGGCAGCAGAAACTCCTGCGGGCGGCGGCCCAGGATCTCGTCAAGCGGCCAGCCCGTGATCTCGGTAAAGGCGGGGTTGGCCCATTCGATGCGGCCGCGCAGATCCTGGATCAAAAGACCGTCGGGAGAATGGCCCGCAACCATCGCCGGCGCACGGGCGTCGCGGCGCAGCCGCTCATTCTCGCGCCGCAGCACATCGCTGTTCACATCGCCCTTATCGGCGGGCCAGATCAGCGGACGGAAGACCAGGCCAAGCAACGCGCCCACCGGGACGCCCACCGCCAGGGCAGGATGCAGCATAAGCTCGACAAGGCCGGACATGAGCAACGCCCCGGGGCAACCACGATCGCGCCAAACCCATAGAAGCAGCGCAATAATAAAGCGTTGATCGCCGAGCAGTTTCGCCCGCCGGCCGGCGCCCGCGCGTCAGGGTGCGACGATCGGCTGGGCTTTCAGATCCGGCGCGCGCGGCGTCAGCCCGGCAAAAAGCGTGCCCTCCTCAAACCAGCTGCGCGGCGCCGGCGCGCCCCAAAGCGTCTGCCGCTGCGGGTCCTTCAGATCCCAATGGATCGGCTCCAAATCCGGATCGACGGTCTGATAATCCGAACAATAGATCTCGATGCGATGCCCGTCCGGGTCCCGCACATAGAGGAAAAACGCGTTGGAAATGCCATGCCGCCCCGGCCCGCGCTCCATATTGGCCAGATATCCCGTGGTGGCCATCTTATCGCACAGATCGATGATCGCCATCGGATGCGGCACCCAGAACGCGATGTGATGCAGCCGCGGCCCCAGCCCATTGGTGAAGGCAAGGTCATGCACCCCGCCCTTGCGGTGCATCCAGGCCGCCCAGAGCGCGCCGGTCTCGGCATCGGCGGTGTATTCGGTCATCCGAAACCCGATCTCGGCGTAAAAGGCCGCCGCCGCGTCGACATTGGGCGTAAAGCAGTTGAAATGGTCGATGCGCAGCGGCTTGACCCCAGAATAAAGCCCATAGTGCTGGTGGATCGGCGGCAACCGGTCCATGTGGTGATAAAACTCCAGCGGAATGCCCTGCGGGTCCTGCGTGCGCAGCGTGCGGCCCTGATGCGGGCGCTCGACCCATTCGGTGGGCAGATCGTGGGTTTCGAAAAAGACCAGGGCCCGGTCGAGATCCGCGTCATCGAAGGTCTTGAAGGCCAGCGCATGCGCCTGGGGCGCATCGGCGGCCTGCAGGATGATGCAATGATGCCCGCGCTCCTCCAGCGCCCGCAGATAGACCCGTTGGGGCGTCTCATCGGTCACCTGCAGGCCCAGCACCTCGGTGTAAAAGGCGCGCGAAGCCGCCAGATCGATCACATCGAACTGGATATGGCTCAGCCGGATGGTGTTGAAGGCGGGGTAGAGATTGGGTTTGGGCAAGGGCATGGCCGGTCTCCTCAGGCGCCAAGCCGGGGGATGCGATGCGTCCCCGTGGCAAAGCCGACATGCTTTTGTTCCATATAGAAGTCGAAGCTGTAATCGCCGCCATCGCGGCCGATGCCGCTGGCCTTGACCCCGCCGAACGGGGTGGGCAGATGGCGCACATTCTCCGAATTCACCCAGATCATCCCGGCCTCCAGCCGCTCGGTCACGCGCAGCGCGCGGGTGATGTCCTGGGTCCAGACATAGCCGGTCAGCCCGTAGCGGGTGCCATTGGCGATCTCAAGCGCCTCCGCCTCGGTTGCAAAGGTCATCGCGGTCAGAACCGGGCCGAAGATCTCCTCCTGCGCGATGCGCATCTCGGGCCGCGCACCGGTAAAGAGCGTGGGCTCGACAAATGAGCCCGGCCCGTCGATGGCCCGCCCGCCCGCGGCGATGGTCGCGCCCTCCTGCCGGGCGATGTCGAAATAGGAACAGACCTTGTCGCGATGCACCGGGTGGATCAGCGGGCCAACTTCGGTGGCCGGATCCAGCGGATGCCCGACCTTCAGCCCGCGCACCCGCTCGGCCAGCCGGGCAGTGAATTCCTCGGCAATGCTCTCCTGCACCAGCAGGCGTGAGGAAGAGGTGCAGCGCTCGCCATTGAGCGAATAGATCATGAAGACCACCGCATCGAGCGCCCGGTCGAGATCGGCATCCTCAAACACGATCACCGGGTTCTTGCCGCCCAGCTCCAGATGCACGCGTTTGAGGCTGGGCGCGCCCTGGGCCATCACCAGGCTGCCGGTGTGGCTTTCGCCGATAAAGGCGATGGCGCGGATGTCGGGATGTTCGGTCAGCGCCACGCCCGCCTCCTCGCCCATGCCGTTGACCAGGTTGAGCACACCGGGGGGCAGGCCGGCCTCCTCGCAGATCTCAACCAGCAGCCGAGCGGTCACCGGGCTGAACTCGGCCGGCTTGTGGACCACCGTGCAGCCCGCGGCCAGGGCCGGCGCGATCTTCCAGGTCGAGAGCATAAAGGGCGTGTTCCAGGGCGTGATCACCCCCACCGGGC
>JBCDDO010000260.1:0-4811 GCA_039180245.1 Pseudomonadota bacterium
GCGGTCGCCTTTGGGTCGTTGACGACGGGTGGAATACGCCGGAGAAAGCGGTACTCGGCGTCGATCCCGGCCCCGGCGGCAATGCCATGGGCGAGCCGGCCAATTTCATGCTCCAGCAGATCGCGCACCGCAGCACTATAGGCCCGGGCGGTGCCGCCGACCCAAACAGTCTGCGGAATGACGTTCAGCGCGCGTCGATCCCCCGCTTCGACAGCGCAGGCGCTGACCACCGCCGGCGAGAGCGGGTCGACGCAGCGCCCCGGAACGGTTTGCAACGCCGCCAGAAACTGGCCCGCCGCCGGCAGCGCATCGCGCCCCAAATGGGGTTTGGCGCCATGGGTTCCGACGCCCTCGAACGTCACCTCCCAACTGTCGGACGAGGCGAGTTGCGGCCCTGCAACCACCGCCATCTCGGAGGGTGCAAGCCCGGGCATATTGTGCAGACCGAACACCATGTCGCAGGGATAGCGGGCAAAGAGCCCCGCCGCGCACATCGCCGCGGCCCCGCCCCGCCCCTCCTCGGCAGGCTGAAAGATCAGATGGACCCGGCCCGCCGGCGGATCGGCAGCAAGCCGGGCGGCCGCGCCCAGCAGCATCACTGTATGCCCGTCATGACCACAGGCATGCATCTTGCCGGGCGTTGCCGAACGCCAGGGCCGGGCCGCAGGGGCCGGCGGGCTCTCCGGCATGGCAAGCGCGTCCATATCCGCCCGCAGCCCCACCGCGCGCGGACCCACGCCCAGCGTGCCAACGACCCCGGTTCCGGCAATCCCGGTCTCCACCTGAAAGCCGAGCGCACGCAGCCGCTCTGCCACGATGGCAGCCGTGCGATGCTCTTCAAACCCCAGTTCGGGATGTGCGTGCAAATCGCGCCGGAGCGCGACAAGATCTGCAAGGTCTGGATCTGCCATCATGCCGGCAGCCTAGCCCAGCCCGCCACCGGCGAACAGGAGATGCAATGCAGCCGCATGAGTTTTGGCAGGGGTTTGTCGCGCGGGCCGACCCGCCCCCATACCAGGACAGGTATCCGGCGGCGCTGCCCGACGGGCGGATCCTGGAGCTGCCGATCCGGGCGCTGCCGGGAGGTTCGGGCGGGATTGCATCACTGATCCTCACCCAGGCGTCGTTTGAGGTCGAAGCCGCCCTTGCCGAGATCCTGGCTGTGCGTTTGGCGGGTGACGCACCGGACATCGTGATCGGCATGCCGACGTTGGGCCTGGCGCTGGCCCGGGCGGTGGCCGCGCGTCTGGGGCACAGGCGCTATGTCGCGCTGGGGACGTCGCGCAAGTTCTGGTACGAGACGGTCCTCTCGGTGCCGCTCAGCTCGATCACCTCGCCGGACACGACCAAGCGGCTCTATCTCGATCCGCGGATGCTGCCCCTCCTCACCGGCCGCGTGGCGTTGATCGACGATGTGATCAGCACCGGTCGGTCGATCTGCGCCGGGCTCGATCTGTTGGCAAAGGCCGGGGTCAAACCGGTGGCCCTGGGCGCTGCGATGCTGCAGACCCGACGCTGGCGCGATGCGCTGCCGAGCCACGGGATTACGCGCGCGCCGCATCATGTGCTCTCGACCCCGCGGCTGCGCCAGCGCGCCGACGGCTGGCATCCTGACGAGACCGGCATCGAGGCGCCCGACACCTGACCCCGCCGCCGCGGCGCCGTCCAAACCACCCCCTCCAGACTGCGACCGATGCTTGCGCAAAACCGCGGGTGCGTTACCGCAGGTTGACAACTGCGCGTTATGCGGGAAACTTGTCCGGACAAGTTTGCGCATCTGTTGGGCTCAACGCGACGTTCTGTGCGGCCGGCCGAACCACCAACACAGTCTGGCCCGGTCCACGTCACAGTCGACGGACAATCAATTGTTCATGGTTCAGCAGCAATGGCGACAGGTAGGTCTATGAGAATGTTCCCGCGGGCAACGCCAGCGTTAACCGAAACAGGTGTCTCAGATGCCGACGCCGCGTTGCTGTCCTTCGACCAGACTGGCTCGGCTGCACAGGAAACCTTGGCAGGTGCGAAACAGGCGATGCGATCGTGAGGGTCGGGGAACACCATTTCCGGTCGATCTGGTTTGACGAGGATGCCGACGAGGTGCGCATCATCGATCAGCGCTGGTTGCCGCATGAGTTTCGCGTGGTTGGCCTGCGCGGCCTTGACGAGTTCGTCATCGCCATTCGCGACATGTGGGTGCGCGGCGCGCCGCTGATCGGGGCGGCCACAGCCTATGCAATTGCCACGGAAATGCGTCGTTCGCCCGATGATGGCGCGCTGCAAAGCGCATGCGACGCGTTAACGACAACCCGTCCGACGGCCAACAACCTGCATTGGGCGACCGAGGAGATGGGGCGGCTGCTCACCCCCCTGGCACAAAAGGATCGGGCCGCGGCGGCGTTCCGACGCGCCGCGCAGATTTGCGAGGATGATGTCGAGAACAACCGTCGCATCGGGCTGCATGGGCTGGAGATCATCCGCGACATCGCGATCCGGCGCCCCAGCGGCGCACCGGTGCGCATTTTGACCCATTGCAACGCCGGCTGGATTGCGACCGTCGATTGGGGCACCGCAACATCGCCGATCTATCACGCCGTCGAGGCCGGCATCCCGGTGCATGTGTTTGTCAGCGAGACCCGGCCGCGCAACCAGGGCGCCCTGCTCACCGCCTGGGAAATGGCCGGGCATGGCGTCTCGCATGAGTTGGTCGTCGACAATGCCGGCGGCCATCTGATGCAGCGGGGTGAGATCGACATGGTGATCGTCGGGTCGGACCGCACCACGGCCGCGGGCGATGTGTGCAACAAGATCGGAACCTATCTCAAAGCGCTCGCAGCCCACGACAATCAGGTGCCGTTTTACGTGGCCCTGCCTTCGCCGACCATCGACTGGGCCGTAACCGACGGTCTTGACGAGATCCCCGTCGAGCAGCGCGCCGACCGCGAGGTCACGCATGTGCACGGAAAAACCGCCGACGGCTCGATCGGCGCGGTGAAGATCTCGCCGGAGGCAACGCCTGTCCAAAACCCGGCCTTCGATGTCACCCCCGCGCGGCTTGTGACCGGCCTGATCACCGAACGCGGGCTCTGTTCGGCCTCGGCCCAGGGGCTGGCGGGCCTGTTTCCAGAGGCTGCGCCAACGCCGATCGCCTAGCGACATCTGCGCTCGCCTTGCGCCCGTCAGGCCAAATCCAGCAGGGCTTCGGCCGTGGTGCGCGACGTCGCCAGATGCGTGACCAGCCCGCCGACAATCGCGGCGCGCATCTGTGCGGCTTTGTCGGTGCCAACCGCAACGAGAAGGCTTGTCTCCAGCTTGGCAAGCCAGTCCAGCTCGATGCCCATGATGCGATCATCAAGCGGGCCCGGCACATGCGCGCCCTCAGCATCGACGAACCGCGCACAGACCGTGCCGACGGCGCCGGCGGCCCGGTAGGCATCGAGCTCGTCCAGCGTAGCCAGACCGGAGGCGACGACCAGACTGCCCGCGTTCATGGTGCCCACCGAAAAGAGCGCCTTGTTGCACGATGCGATGTCGGAAAGCTGCGCTGCGATGGTTGGCTCGGCGCGAAGCCGTTTTGCCAAGCACGGATCGCTGATCACCGCCGGGCAGTGCAGGGCCCGGTGAGGCGCGCCCAGACGGCCGGCAAGCAGGGTCGAGCAGGTTTCAGAGGTAAACCCTTCGGTCGTCGCCAAGGCCCCGAGCAATTGGACCACGGTCAACCTGTCCATTGGGCCGCCATCATAGGCCGAGGCCACGGCATAGGTCGTCTTGCACCAGGATACGCCCAGCCGATCGCCCGGCTCCAAAAGCCCCGGCAGCCAGCTGGCGGCCGCCCGCATGACGCGTTCGACGGTGCCGGCCCCTGCATTGCGTTCGCTCACCACAAGCGATGCCTGCAGCCCGAACGCCTCGCGCAGCTCGCGCGACAGCCGGCTTGTGGTGAAGACATCGTCGGCGAGCACGGTGCGGACGTAACCGAGCTTTCGGGCGCGTTTGAGATATCCCACCACAGTGGCCCGCGACAGCTTCAACTCGCGGGCAATTTGGCTCTGGGTCAGACCGTCATTGTAGTAGAGCCATGCGGCTTCGACGACGCCACTCTCGACATTCGGGGGCAAGCCGACTCGGCGGCGACGATGCAGGTTTTGACGTTGTACACTCACATTTGGTGTTTTGGCCCAGAGGGCGAAATGGTTAAAGGACAACTGTGGCGGCTTGCCCAGTCTTTTGCAAATTGCAAAGATTAAGCGCCTGCACAAGCGCCCGGGCACGCACCGAACTGCCCAACCCGGCGGCCATATGTCCAGTGACATACCCAACTGAAACTCTCGAGTTGGGATCGGCAAAGGCCTGAGCCCCCCCTGCGCCCCAATGACCGGGCACCGCCGGGTCGGGGCCGAAATCCAAACCGGGCGGGGTTGAGAGCTCCACACCCTCACCATACCGGATCGGGATGCCAAGAATGGGATCCTCGCCCGCGCTGACCGCAGCCTCTTTGCGCAACGCCGCTTGCCGCTTGGGCGAGATCACCGCACCGGGCCAGACAAGTTGACCGTAAAGCGTGGCAAGGCCTCGCGCGGTGGCATGCCCGCTTCCCGACCCGATGACCGCGCCGCGCCAACGTGCCGTGTTGAAATCCTCCGCCTCACCGAAAAACGCCATAGACCGGGCAAAAAGACTGTCGGGCGCGGTCTTAAGGCTCTCAAAAAGATCCTGGGGGCTGTCCTGCGTGAGCCGGGCGCAGCGCATCTGCAGTGCCGGATCGAGGCCAAGCACGAACCCGGCTCCGGCAGGTCCGGGCAGGACCCGCTCGA
>JBCDDO010000261.1:0-4798 GCA_039180245.1 Pseudomonadota bacterium
GTGACGAGCGTGACGCCCCATCCAGGCAGGCCCTCTACCAGAGAAAGGCTTTCGTGGTGGGTATCCCCATGAGACCCTGCATGTTATGAGGTTTCGGCCACGATGCTGACAAGCTCGGGAACGGCCAAGAGCGGCAAGAGCGCCAGCATCGGAATGACGGCAATGTCTTGCCGCGAAACCGGCCCGCGCCACCCGCCCCGCCAGCAAGGGCAGCACCAGGCTGCGGCCGCCGATCTCCAGCGTCGCCGGTGCCCCAGCCGTGCCCGCCAGCCGGTCCCATTCCGCATCCATCGCCGACGCGGCCTTTGCATCGAGCGGGCTGAACCAGACCTGCGATCCGGTCGCCCGGCCCAGCCGATGGTCGCGCGTGCTGGCCAGCTCATGCACCTCAAGCCGCTCCTTCAAAAGCGCGATGAAGGGCAGGAAGAGATCGCGGTTCAGCCCGTCCTTGTAAAGATCGTCCGGCGGCCGGTTCGAGGTCGTCACCACAACCACGCCGCGCGCAAAGAGCGCCTCGAACAACCGGCCCACGATCATCGCATCGGTGATGTCGGTGATCTGCAGCTCGTCAAAGCACAGCAGGGTGGCGCCCTGCGCGATCTCCTCGGCCACCTGCGCGATGGGATCGCGCCCGCCCGCGGCACGGGCCCGGGCGATGCCGCCATGCACCTCCTGCATGAAGGCGTGGAAATGCACCCGGCGTTTGCGCGCGACCGGGGCTGCGTCGAAGAACAGATCCATCAGCATGGATTTGCCGCGGCCCACCCCGCCAAAAAGGTAAAGCCCCGGGATCTCCGCCTCGCGGATCCGCTCGCGCCCCCAGCCAAACAGCCCGATGCCCACCCGCTTTGGCCGCGCCGGGTCGTAATCGGCCAGCCGCGTGTGCAGCAATTGCAGCTTTTCGACCGCCAGACGCTGGGCGGCATCGTCGGTCAAATCGCCGGCGCTGAGCAACCGGCGATAGACATGCAGCGGACCTGATGCGGCGGGGCCTGACATGGAAGCGGGGTTTAGCGCATTCGCCCGGGGCGGGGGTAGCCGCGTCTCAGGCCTGTGGCGCATTGACTGCACCGGCGTGGCCGGTTTGCACAGCCCGGCACCGGCCCGGCCGTCGCGCTGGCCGCCCGGCAAAGCGGTGATTCTGTCTGTCTGCAAGAAAGGTCACAGAGCGGAGATTCTCTTGCCGTGGCTGTTCAGGACTGTTTCAAACTGTTGCACCGTCTTTGGTCCGCGCTGCCGCATTTGTCCTCAGATTGTCATATTTCGCCTCAGAATCAGGCGGCAAGCCACTCGAATACCTCTATTTTGCGCCAATTCTGAAGCGGCTGTGAATTGACCTGACGTGTGGCGAGGCGTATTTTTCATCTCTGGGTGGTGGGTTGCGTAGTGCTTGGGGTGTATGACATGTCGACGAGTCTCGTCAGACGGTTCCGCCGTTTTGCATCGGATATCGAAGGGCTGGTCACAATACAGGTCCTCCTGTTTTCGGTGATGCTTTTTGGCGCCATCGGCTTTGTGATCGATTTCGGGCGTGCCTATAGCGCACACTCGCAAATGCAGTCCTATATCGACCAGGTCGCGCTTGCGGCCGCGTCGGAACTTGACCAGCGCGACGGGCGCGATGGCGATGGTGTGAAGATCGCCGACACCGCGATCGAGCGGGCGACCGCGGCGGCCAGCGGCGTCTCCAAGACCTCGATCTTCACCCAGGGCGGCGGCGATTTTCAGATCGCACAGCTCATCTTCCTGGCCGGCCCGCCGACCGATGCCAATGGCATGTTCGACTATGCGTTGGTCACCGGCGGCACGCTGACCACCACCGATCCGGTGCTGGCCACCCATGTCGTGGCCATCGCACAGCCCGCCTCGGTGCGCGCCTCGCTGCTCGATATCAGCGTCGGCGGCATCTCCGATTCGATCAACGAGATCCCGATCGGCGCCTATGCCGTGGCCACCCGCAAGCAGGTGACCTGCGAGGGCATCTCGACCCTGGTCATGTGCAACCCGTTCGAAAACGACGCCACGCGCAGCCTCAACTCGGTCTTTGACTATGGCGACGGGTTCCGGCTGCGGATGACCGCCTCCCAGGCGCTGGGGCTCAGCTCGACCGCCACCCAGATCGGCGTCGGGCTGATCAAGAACCCCGTGGTGCTGGGCCAGACCGACAGCGGCGCCTGCGAAGAGCCCATGACCCTGCCGGGCTATGCCGGCCAGACCGGCGCGGCCCTGGAAGCGCTGCGCGACAAATGCCTGCTGGCGGTCGTGGACACCGGGCTGACCTGCGTGAATGACGAGCTGATCGTGAAAGAGGCCGCGCCCGACACCGTCGTGACCGGGCTGAACGTGCGCTTTGACCTTTATGACGCCGAAATGGCCGAGGTGCTGACCGCAGATCCGACCCTGGCCAGCGGCCCGCAGCGCAGCGAGATGTTCTATCCCGACATTGCCGCGGTGCATGGCATGATCCGCTATGACGAGGTCAATGATTATTACAACGCCCTGATCGCGCGGCTTCAGGCCGAAAACCCCGGCCCGATGGGCATGCTGCTGGCCAATCAGGCCAACGCCCAGCGCAGCCAGATCCTCACCGCCTATTCGGGCGATCCGGCCCGGCCCGCCTCGCGCCAGAACCACATCCCGGTCTCGCCCGGCGCGCATGGGCCCATGGAAAGCCCGCCCTGCTTTGAATCCGACTGTCTGGCCTTTGGCCTGCATGGCGCGATCTATGGCGAAGACATCCAGCCCGTCGATTATGCCGCCAATTACTACCTGCCCAGCGTGGTCGCCCAGATCGCGGCCAATGACGGGATCGATGAGGCCGATGTCACCGATATTGACGGCGAGGTTCTGACCGGCAGCAACGAAACCTTCTATGCCTTCTATTCGAATGTCGAACGGCTGCAGACAGCGCTGCATAGTTTTGAGGCGACCCAGGGCGAGGATTGGAACGGCATCGAAAACTACTTCGTGCGCACCTGGCCCGAGAATTTTGCCGCGGCCTATCCGTCGGTGGATATGAGCGGGTATGAGCGGCGGCGGATGCGGGTCTCGGTCGTCGATTGCGGCGCGCGCCAGGCCATCGATGCCGGTGACGGGCTGGCCAGCTTCATGGTCGATGTCGTCGATGTGGTCGATGTCTTCATGACCCGCCCGCCGGTCGTGGAAACCTGTGCGACCGCCTACACAACCGCCACCGATCCGCGCCAGATCCGGCCCTGCGAGAACAGCGACATCACCGAGGCCGAGCTGCATGTCGAATATGTCGGCTCGGTGCTCGACGATCTGCGCAACTCGCGCTCGCGCAGCTATGCGGTGCTGGTGCACTGACCGAAGCCATACTGCCTGGGGAGTGACGGCCTTGCCTTCGTGGCAGGGCCGTTATCCGTTGCCCGCCCCGCCCCGCGCCGCACTGCCTGGGCCCGTGCCGCTGCCCAGTGCCGCTGCCTGGGCCGGTGCCGGTCCTCCGCGGCCGCAACCGGCTAGTCGAAGGGCAGGTCCGATATGACCGAGCTCGGCTCAAAGCGATAGCTCGCCTCGCCGTCGCCCCAAATGATCTGCATCTGTGCCTGGGGCAGGGCGGTCTCTGGGATCGGCCGGCTGACCCAAAGGGTGTAGCGCATCCCGTCCTGGGGCAGTGTCAGCGACACCCAATCCATGCCGTCAAAATCCTCCCAATCCCAGCCGCCCCGCGCCGCGGTCGAGGGGATCGAGAAGGCGACAATCGGCGCGCCCCCCGGAACGCCATAGTGAAACCCATACTGCAGGCCGGGCTGCAGGCACAGGCTGACCGCGACCTCCGAGCCGACCAGCCGGCCGTGGAAAATCACGCTCTCATGCGGGCCGCAATGCGTGGTCACGGAGGAGTTTCCCATCTCCATTGTCTTCGGCGCTGACTGGCACGGCCGCACCCCCCAAGGCTGGTCGCGGTGCCGCCGCCGCCCCTGCGCTTCCAAGGCTGCCACCGGCCCAGCCCATGATCAAGTGCCGCCTCCACCCTGGCCTCAGCATTGGTAAGGCCCGCGCCGGCACCGCACAGGCTTGCGCGTGACGGCCCCGCCTTGCGCGTGACGGCCCCGCCTTGCGCGTGACGGCGTTTGACGGCGCTTGACGGCGGCGGGTGAAACCGGCTAGGCCCCCCACATCTCCGGAACGCCCCTGGGCCTTCCGGTCCCGGCTGCTGTCGGGATCGCCGCCGGTCAGCGCGTTGCGCCCACCGGCGCGGTTCTGCGTTTCCGGGTCACGCGCAGCCGGTGCGGCCTCCCCATATGGGGAAACACCGCATCATCGAGGAGAGAGCGATGTTCGAAGCCCTGTCCCAACGTCTGTCCGGCGTGCTCGACAAGCTCACCCGCCAGGGTGCGCTGACCGAGGGCGATGTCACCACCGCGCTGCGCGAGGTGCGCGTGGCGCTTTTGGAGGCCGATGTCTCGCTGCCCGTGGTGCGCGATTTCATCAAACGCGTGCAGGGCCAGGCGACCGGACAATCGGTGATCAAATCGGTCACGCCGGGCCAGCAGGTGGTCAAGATCGTGCATGACGAGCTGATCGGCGTCCTGCAGGGCGAGGCCGAGCCCGGGCGGCTGAAGATCGACAACCCGCCCGCCCCGATCCTGATGGTCGGGCTGCAGGGCTCGGGCAAGACCACGACCACCGCCAAGGTTGCCCGCAGGCTTGCCGAGCGTGAGGGCAAGCGGGTGCTGATGGCCTCGCTCGACACCCAGCGCCCCGCCGCGATGGACCAGCTTGCGCTTTTGGGCCGGCAGGCCGGCATCGACACCCTGCCCATCGTCAAAGGCCA
>JBCDDO010000262.1:0-4788 GCA_039180245.1 Pseudomonadota bacterium
GGCCATGCGCGTGGCCTCAAGCGCACCCTCCAGCTCGGCCAGCGCCTGATCCTGGCGTCGGCGCATCTCGGCCTCCGCGGCATCAAGCCGGGTGGACAGGTTCTGCAACCCTGCCTCGTGGGCGGCCTCAAGTGCGGTTTCAGCAGCCCTTTGCGCGGTCCGAAGCGCCGCCATCTCGCCGGCGATTTTGATCCGGCGTTCTTCGCGCTCGGCCTCGATCTCCGAGGTCAGCGCCTCGGCCGCCTCTAGCCGCGCCCGCACATCGTCGATCTCGTCATCGCCCGCGACCACCGTTGGCCCCTCGAAGGCATCGCGCGGCAGGCCAAGACGATCGGGTGCATTCTCGAACGCCACATCGACGGTCCATTGTCCTGCACCGAATTGCGCTCGGGCGGTTCCGTAGAGCCGCCGGGTCGCGTCTTCCTCTTGGGTCTCGATCAGCACGATGAAGGGGCGCAGCGCCTCGCTCGCGGCACGGTCGGCCTGGTAGAGCGGCTCGGCCAGCGCAAGCTCGGCCTCAAAGCGGATCCGCCAGCGGGGATCGACCGCGTCGCCATCATTGATCTGGGCGACGATGTCGACATCGGCAACACTCCACCCGATGGGCAGCGCTGCTCCAATCGCCGCGGACATGGCGTCAGGACCGGGTTCCGGCGCATCCTGGGCCATCGCCGAGACCGAGAGCGCCGCCAAAAGCGGCAGTGTAAAAAGGGTATGTCGCAACATGAAGAAAACCTCCGATTGAGCGTGGAGGTGGGGGTAGTCAGGTAGCTTGACAGATTTGTGGCGCGGGTCAGTCGGCAGCCAGCAGCGGGGCGATCTGTTCTGCGACGATCCGACGCGTCAGCGGCCCGGGATGCCGCAACAGCACCGTGCCATCGGCACCGACGATGAAGGTCTCTGGCACGCCATAGACGCCCCAATCAATGGCATTGCGCCCCGAGGCATCGGCCCCGACCAGCGCATAGGGATCGCCAAGCTCGTCCAAAAAGCCCAAGGCGTTGGCCGCGTCGTCTTTGTAATTGACCCCGATCACTGTCAGCCCCTGGGCCTGGAACTCCATCAGCCGCGGATGTTCCACTCGGCAGGGGCCGCACCAGCTTGCCCAAAAATTCACAATCTTGATGCCCGGCCCGACAAGATCCTCCGGCCGCGGCGCCGGTTCGCCCGGGCGCAGTGGGGTGAGGGCAAGCTCGGGCGCCGGGCGCGCAGCCAGCATCGAGGGCAGCGCATCGGGATTGTCGCGGCGCAAGGCCCAGCCGGCCAAAAACGCCAGCGCCAGAAAAATCGTCGGAGGGATCAGCATCCACACCCGGAGGCCCGTCCGCCGCGCGGCAGCGGCGGTCTTGTCGTCAACGCTTGCCATCCAGACCTCCTTCAAGCGCCCGCAGCCGCCGGCGTGTGCGCAGGTCGCGCAGCACCGAGCCCAGGGCAAGCGCCGCAATTGCCAGCAGTGCCACGCCATACGCCGCCAAGACGGCGGTTGTGTATTGTCCAAGCTCCGGCACTAGCCCAACTCACCGCCCATATCTCAACTCGCAGCCCTGGCCAGTTGCAGCGCGCGGATGCGGCGCAGCCTGATTTCGGTGCGCGTGCGCAGCAGCACAAGTGCGACGAAGAGGAGCACGAAGCCGGCAATGCTGACCAGGAGCGGCCAGTAGAACACCCCGGCGATGTTCTCGTTGCGGTCGAGCGACAGGGTGGCGCCTTGGTGCAGGCCCTGGCTCCAGATGTTCACCGCATAGCGCGACAGAAGCGCAAAGAGCGAGCCGACAAGCGCGAGGATCGAGGTCAGATCCGCGGCCTTATCGGGGTCCTCAAAGGCGGACCAGAGCGCGATATAGCCAAGGTAGAAGAGAAAGAGGATGAAGAACGATGTCAGCCGCGGGTCCCATTCCCAAGCGGTACCCCAGATCGGCTGCCCCCAGAGCGCGCCGGTCAGCACCGCAACAACCGTCATGGTCGCCCCGATCGGCGCTGCGGCGCGCGCGGCCAGGGCCGAGACGTGATGGCGTCGGATCAGCCAGATCAGCGAGGCCAGGACCATCATCGCATAGATGTTGATCGCCATCATGGCCGCGGGCACGTGGACATAGATGATTTTGACCGATGCGCCCTGAAGCCGATCCTCCGGCGTAAAGAAAAAGCCCCAGATCAACCCCGTGGCCAGGCAAAGCGCAGACATCGCCGCCGCCCAGGGCAACAGGCGGCCCGACAGCCGCATGAAGCGTGCAGGGTTCGCGTAAGACCAGACCGACATGGCAAACCTCTATCCAGCACGTGCAGCGCACGCAACGGCAGCGTCGTCGCGGCAGGCCGCAGTCACCGCAGGTTGATGCGCAATGCGGCGGCCGAGGCGACCGGGCCCAGCACCAGCGACAGCAGGGTTAGCGCGCCCAAAAGCAGGATCATCGGCAGTGGGTCGGCGCCGCGCGCAGCCAGATCCACGGCCCGGGCGCCAAAAATCAGCGTTGGGATGTAGAGCGGCAGCACAAGCAGCGAGAGGATCAGCCCGCCGCGTCGCAACCCGACGGTGAGCGCGGCCCCGATGGCCCCGACAAAACTCAGCGCCGGAGTGCCGAGCGTGAGCGCCGCCAGCAGCCAGATCTGCGCCGGCCCGGGCAGGCCGAGACCGATCGCCAGGAGAGGGGCAGCCACGATCAGCGGCACCCCGGTTGTGAGCCAATGCGCGGCCGCCTTCACGGCGGCAATGCCTTCTAGCGGCAGGGGTGCTGCGGCCAAAACATCAAGCGTGCCGTCTTCGAAATCTGCCTGAAACAGACGGTCGAGCGACAGGAGGGCTGCGAGCAGCGCCGCGATCCACAGCATGCCGGGCGCGGCCCGGGCCAAGAGACCCATGTCAGGGCCAATGCCCAGCGGCATCAGCAAGATCGCGATCAGAAAGAAGCCAACGCCAAGCCCGGCCCCGCCCCCGGCGCGCACCGCCAATCGCAGCTCCCGCACCAGCAAACTGGAGAGCGTCTGCATCCCGTCAGCCGAACGCGCCGGACAGAAATGGATCCGCCGCATGGCTGCCCGGCACCGATTTCGGCGCGCGCAGCTCCAGGATCTGGGCATTGGAAATGGCCAGGTCGATATGGGTCGCGACCAGAACCATGCCGCCACCTGCACACTGCGCGGCGATGAGCTGCTCAATCACGGCAGTCGACGCGCTGTCGAGCGCGACTGTGGGCTCATCGAGCAGCCACAGCGCCCGGGGCGTCAGAAGCAGCCGCGCCAGCCCCAAGCGCCGCCGCTGACCGGCCGAACAGGTTGCGGCGGGCTGATCGGCGATGCGGTCAAGCCCCATTTGGCGCAGCGCGATGTCGATGGCGCTCGGGCTGCCACCCGACAGCCGCGACCAGAAGGTCAAGTTCTCGGCCAAGGTGAGTTGCGGTTTCACGGCGTCAAGATGCCCAACATAGGCGATATGCTCGGCAAGATCGGCGGGCTCGCCATTGCGGCGCAGCGTCACTGTGCCCGCATCAATGCGACCGAGGCCTGCGACAGCGCGCAGAAGCGTCGATTTGCCCGCACCATTTGCACCGCGCAAGACCAGCACAGCACCCTCCGCCAACCCGACCGTCAGCCCGGCGAGTACGGTATGGCCGCCGCGGCTGAGGGTGAGGCTGTCGATGGTCAGGCCCATTCCGCTGCATAACCCGGCTTGCCAAATGGCGAAAGGGGGTGCCATGGATCGGAACTGCGTCATTGTATACCATGGTATACCCTTGCGCACCGACGACGGATCGGCGATATGAGCGACAGGAAATCCTGCTTCAGAGCCAGTGCTCCGCCATTTTGGAAGGAGAAGCCATGTCGATCACCACCGGACACGACACCGCCAAAACCCGCCGCAGCCTGACGGCCGGCGGCAGCAGCTATGCCTATTACTCCATCGCTGCGGCCGAGGCGGCCGGGTTGGGCAGCTTTTCGCGCCTGCCGGCGGTGTTGAAGGTGGTGCTGGAAAACCTGCTGCGCTTTGAGGATGGCAAGACCGTCAGCACCGACGACATCCGCGCCTTTTCCGATTGGGCCGCGCAGGGCGGCAAGAACCCGCGCGAAATCGCCTATCGCCCCGCCCGCGTCCTGATGCAGGATTTCACCGGGGTGCCGGCGGTGGTGGACCTTGCGGCCATGCGCGACGGCATCCGCGCCCTGGGCGGCGATCCGCAAAAGATCAACCCGCTCAACCCGGTGGATCTGGTGATCGACCATTCGGTGATGATCGACGAGTTCGGCAATCCGCGCGCCTTCCAGCTCAATGTCGACCGCGAGTATGAGCGGAATATGGAGCGCTATCAGTTCCTCAAATGGGGGCAGGGCGCGTTCGACAATTTCCGCGTGGTCCCGCCCGGCACCGGGATCTGCCACCAGGTGAACCTGGAATATCTTTCCCGCGCGGTCTGGTCGGACACCGATCAAAATGGCGAGATGGTCGCGTATCCCGACACCCTTGTGGGCACGGACAGCCACACCACCATGGTCAATGGCCTGGCCGTGCTCGGCTGGGGTGTGGGTGGGATCGAGGCTGAGGCGGCGATGCTGGGCCAGCCGGTCTCGATGCTCATCCCGGAGGTGATCGGCTTTAAATTCACCGGCAAACTGCCCGAGGGGACCACAGCCACCGACCTCGTCCTCACCGTCACCCAGATGCTGCGCGCCAAAGGCGTTGTGGGCAAGTTCGTTGAGTTTTATGGCCCTGGCCTGTCGCAGCTCTCGTTGGAAGACTGCGCCACCATCGGCAACATGGCACCCGAATATGGCGCCACCTGCGGCTTCTTCCCC
>JBCDDO010000263.1:0-4761 GCA_039180245.1 Pseudomonadota bacterium
AGCATGAAGGGGATGCGGGTGGCCCAGCCCCAGACCGCCATATCGACGATGGTGTAGGTCTCGCCCAGCATATACGGGCTTGCCGAGAGCCGGTCATTGACGATGCCCCAATGGCGCCGCGCCTCGAAATCATAGCGCTGCAGGCCATAGGCGCGCTGATCTTCCGGGGCGAAAAAGCGGAAATTCACGCATTGGCCGGAATAGGGGCCGACGCCGCTGGCCACGAACATCAGCCAGGAGAGGAGGGCGCCGCGGTCGCTGGCCGGCGGCAGGAACTGGCCGGTCTTCTCGGCCAGGTAAAGCAAGATGGCGTTCGAATCGAAGACCGGCACGCCGTCATCGACAATCGCCGGCGCTTTGGCATTGGGATTGATCGCGCAATAGGCCGCGCTGTGCTGGTCGCCCTTGCGGGTGTCGAGCGGCACCGGCTCATAGGCGAGCCCCGCTTCCTCCAGGAACAAGGCCACCTTCATCGGATTGGGGGCGGTATTGTAGTAAAATGTCAGCATCGCACGGTCTCCTTGTTCGGTCTCCTCGTTCGGCGGGCGCATGTTCACGACCGGCCCGCCGGCTGCAAGCCCTGGATGGATTACGTTACATCACAAGTGATTTTTGTCGGGTTCGTGTAACATTTCCTTTGTCGCCGCTGCTCCGATTTGCTATGACAGAGTTGGGAGGACCCGCGTCATGACGGCTTTCATTTGCGATGCACAGCGCACCCCCATCGGCCGCTTCGGCGGGGCGCTGTCCTCGGTGCGAACCGACGATTTGGCCGCGGCCCCGATTGCGGCCTTGATCGCCCGCAATCCGGCGGTCGAATGGAGCGAGATCGACGATGTCGTCTATGGCTGTGCCAATCAGGCCGGCGAGGACAACCGCAATGTCGCGCGCATGGCCGGGCTTCTGGCCGGTCTGCCCACCACGGTGCCCGGCTGCACCATCAACCGGCTCTGCGCCAGCGGGTTGGATGCGGTGGGCATCGCCGCACGCGCGATCAAGGCGGGCGATATGGATCTGGCCATTGCCGGCGGGGTGGAGGGGATGACCCGCGCCCCCTTCGTGATGCCCAAGGCCGACGCGCCCTTTTCCCGCGCCAATGCGGTCTATGACACCACCATCGGCTGGCGCTTCGTGAACCCCAAGATGCAGGCGCAATACGGCATCGATTCGATGCCGCAGACGGCCGACAATGTGGCGGCCGATTTCGACGTGGACCGCGCGGATCAGGACGCGTTCGCCGCCCGCTCCCAGGCGCGTTGGGCGGCCGCGCAGGCGGCCGGGGTCTTTGCCGATGAGATCGCCCCGGTCAGCATCCCGCAGCGCAAGGGCGACGCGCTGACGATCGAGACCGACGAACATCCGCGCCCCGGCACGGGGGTGGACAAGCTCGCCAAGCTCAAGGGCGTGAACGGGCCGGATCTGTCGGTCACCGCCGGCAACGCTTCGGGCGTCAATGATGGCGCCGCGGCGATGATCGTGGCCGGCGAGGCGGCGCTGACCCGCCACGGCCTGACCCCGATGGCCCGCATCGTCGGGGTCACCGCAGCGGGGGTTGAGCCGCGGATCATGGGCGTTGGCCCCATTCCCGCTGTGCGCAAGCTGATGGCGCGCACCGGGCTCACGCTGGCCCAGATGGATGTGATCGAGCTCAACGAGGCCTTTGCCGCGCAAGCGCTCGCCGTCACCCGCGCCCTGGGCCTGGACGACGATGCGCCGCATGTGAACCCCAATGGCGGGGCCATCGCACTGGGCCACCCGCTGGGCATGTCCGGCGCGCGGCTGGTGCTGACGGCGGCCTATCAGCTCAAACGCTCGGGCGGGCGCTATGCGCTTTGCACCATGTGCGTGGGCGTGGGCCAGGGCGTGGCGATGGTGCTGGAACGGGTCTGATGGGCGAAAAGCTGCACATCACCCGGGGCATCGATGGCTGCGATGCGGGCAACGGCATCACCTGCGGGGACTGGCGCGCCTGGGTCGAGGCCGATCCTGACCTGCGCCTGTCGGACGAGGCGGCCCCCATGCTGATCGCCGAATACCAGACCGCCGACGGGCCGTTGGTCTGGTGTAAAGGCCGCGTCGATGTGAAAAGCCCAGCCCGCGCGCTGGTCCAAAAGATGCATGCGCTGGCGCAGGCCCTCGATGCGCAGCTGCCGGGCGATGATGGCAAGCTTTACGGTTCCGACGGCCCGGCGCGTCCGGCCGGCCCGCCCCCACCGCCCAGAGGGTTCGTCGACCTGTTGTTTGGGTCCCGCAGATAGGAGACCGGAATGTACGCGCAAATGGTCAAATCCACCGGTTCGGGCATCACACCGCGTGAAGAGATGTCGCCTGAGGAGCGGGCCTTTCAGGACCGCATCGATGCGGGCGAGAAGATCGAGCCCAAGGATTGGATGCCCGAGGGCTATCGCAAGACCCTGATCCGCCAGATCGGCCAGCACGCGCATTCCGAGATCGTCGGCCAGCTGCCCGAAGGCAACTGGATCACCCGCGCGCCGACGCTGGAGCGCAAGGCGATCCTGCTGGCCAAGGTGCAGGACGAGGCAGGCCATGGCCTCTATCTCTATTGCGCGGCCGAAACGCTGGGCGTGTCGCGCGACGCGCTTTTCGAGGCGCTGCATGACGGGCGGATGAAATACTCCTCGATCTTCAGCTATCCCACGCTGACCTGGGCCGATATGGGCGCGGTGGGCTGGCTGGTCGACGGGGCGGCGATCATGAACCAGGTGCCGCTGCAGCGCACCTCCTTCGGGCCCTATGCCCGGGCGATGATCCGCATCTGCGAGGAGGAAAGCTTCCACCAGCGGCAGGGCTTCGACATCATGATGAAGATGGCCAGCGGCACACCCGCCCAACGCCATATGGCCCAGGATGCGCTCAACCGCTTCTGGTACCCCGCGCTGATGATGTTCGGGCCCTCGGATTCCGACAGCGTGCATTCCGCGCAATCGATGGCCTGGAAGATCAAGATGAACTCCAATGACGAGCTGCGGCAGAAATTCGTCGATCAGACCGCGCCGCAGGCGGCCTATCTGGGCCTGACCATCCCCGACGACACGCTCGCCTGGAACAAAGAGCGCGGGCATTACGATTTTGCCGAACCCGATTGGGAGGAGTTCTTCGAGGTGCTGCGCGGCAACGGCCCCTGCAGCCGCGAGCGTCTGGGCGCCCGGGTCAAGGCCTGGGAGGATGGCGCCTGGGTGCGCGACGGGCTGATGGCCCATGCCGCGAAGAAGCGCGCGGCCAACCTGGCGGCGGAATAGGAATGGCGGCCCCCTCGACATTTCTGCGCGCGCTGCTGCTCATCTGCGTGGTCTTCTTTCTGTGCATGGGCACGGCGCATTTCATCGGGCTGAAATGGCCGGTGCTCTTCGTCTATTTCGACACGCCCTATTATGCCTATCAGGACCGGATCATTGCCTTCACGCTCATCACCTATGCCGCGCTCTTCTTTGCCGCGTCGCGGCACCGGGTGATGGTGCCCTATGCGCTGGTCTCGATCTGGGGCACGGTGGCGGGGCTGGCTTATGTCAATGTCTCGCCCGCGCTGGCCACCGCTTTGGCCGACATGCCCGATGCGACCGATACGCTGCTTTACTGGCTGCAAACGGCGGCCTTCGCAGGGCTGGCCATCGTCCTCACCCTGCTTTATCTGCGCGAACGCCCGGCATGAGCACCCTGCGCGCCATGCCGGTGCTCGATGTGGCCGATGTGGTGGCCTCCGAGGCCTTTTACGAAATGCTGGGCTTTGACAGCCATGGCGTCTGGCGGCATGAGGGAGAGGCGGAGTTCTGCATCGTCCAGCGCGGCGATGTGACCCTGGCGCTCAATCGCGGTCACGGCCCCATCCCCCGCAACCATTACTGGGCGGCCTATCTCTATGTCTCGGACGTTGCGGCCCTACATGCCGAATTTGCCGCGCTCGATCTCCCCGAGCTGACCGCGATCCGCCGCGACAACCCCTATGGATGCGATGATTTCGACCTCACCGACCCCGATGGCCACCGGCTGGCCTTCGGCCAGTCCCACGACCCAACGCCCGGCCCCGGTCTCGACGAGACCCGCGGCCGTGGATAGTCAGGAGACACGCAATGTCGGCAGAATGGCCCCTTTGGGAGGTGTTCATCCGCGGCCAGCATGGCATGAGCCACCGCCATGTCGGCTCGCTGCACGCGCCCGATGCCGAAATGGCGATCCGCAACGCCCGCGACGTCTACACCCGCCGCAATGAGGGCGTGTCGATCTGGGTGGTGCCCTCGGCCGACATCACCGCCTCCGCACCCTCCGAGAAAGGCCCGCTTTTCGAGCCGGCCAATGCCAAGGTCTATCGCCACCCCACCTTTTTCGACATCCCCGATGATGTGGGCGCAATGTGATGTTGGACGCCTCGATGACCCTCGAATCCGCACTCTTTGAATTCCTGCTGCGGCTGGGCGACAGCACCTTGATCCTGGGCCACCGGGTCAGCGAATGGTGCGGCCATGGTCCCGCGCTTGAAGAGGACATCGCGCTGGCCAACACCGCGCTCGACCTGATCGGGCAGACCCAGCTTTGGCTGGGCCTCGCCGCCGAGATCGAGGGCAAGGGCCGCTCGGCCGATGATCTCGCCTATCTGCGCGACGCGTGGGAGTTCCGGAACCTCCTGCTCGTCGAACAGCCCAATGGCGATTTCGGCCAGACCATCATGCGGCAGTTTCTCTTAGATGCCTGGTCCGGCCCGCGCCTCGTCCAGCTTGCCGACAGCACCGAGCCGCGGGTGGCCGA
>JBCDDO010000264.1:0-4749 GCA_039180245.1 Pseudomonadota bacterium
AAATAGCCCATATCCAGTCTTTCCCGCCTGCGGTCAGGCCCAACAGCCTCTGGTGCCATGATCCAAATCCCTTTTTGTCAAAAACGTGCGAATAAAACGGCCCAGCCGCGCGATTGCGCCTGGGACATGCAAGGGTTAAGCGGTTTTTTCGTCAATCCCAAGACAAAGGATCGCTCCGATGACCGAGTTCGCGCTGCGCGACGCCGCCCTTGCCGCCAAGGCCTGGCCGTTCGAAGAGGCGCGCCGGCTCGTCAAACGCTTTGCCAAGGCGCCGCCCGAAAAGGGCCATGTGCTGTTTGAAACCGGCTATGGCCCCTCGGGCCTGCCGCATATCGGCACCTTTGGCGAGGTGGCGCGCACCGCCATGGTTCAGCGTGCCTTTGAGCTGCTTTCCGACATCCCCACCCGGCTGATCTGCTTTTCCGACGATATGGACGGGCTGCGCAAGGTGCCGGGCAATGTGCCCAACCCCGAGATGCTGGAGGCCGATCTCAACCTGCCGCTCAGCCGGGTGCGCGACCCCTTTGGCACGCATGCAAGCTTTGCGGCCCATAACAATGCCCGGCTGTGCGATTTTCTCGACCGGTTCGGCTTTGCCTATGAGTTTGCCTCCTCGACCGAGGTTTATGCCTCGGGCCGGTTCGATGCGATGCTAATGCGGGTGCTGGAACGGTTCGACGCGATCATGGAGATCATGCTGCCCACCCTGGGCGGGGTGAATGAGGAGCGGCGCGAGACCTATTCGCCCTTCCTGCCGGTCAGCCCCAAGACCGGCCATGTGCTGCAGGTGCCGACGCTGGAGCGCAACCCGGGGGCGGGCACCATCGTCTATGAAGAGCCCGATGGCGAGCGGGTCGAGATCCCGGTCACCGGCGGGCATGTCAAGCTGCAATGGAAGCCCGATTGGGCGATGCGCTGGGCCGCGCTCGAGGTCGATTACGAGATGCATGGCAAGGATCTCATCCCCTCGGCCGAGGTCGGGGTGAAGATCTGCCGGATGCTGGGCGTGCGCCCGCCGGAGCTCTTTCAGTATGAGCTCTTTCTCGATGAGGAGGGGCGCAAGATCTCCAAATCCAAGGGCAACGGGATCTCGATGGAGGATTGGCTGGCCTATGCCGCCCCCGAAAGCCTGTCGCTTTACATGTTCCAAAAGCCCAAGACCGCCAAGCGGCTCTATTTCGACGTGATCCCCAAGGCGGTGGACGAGTATCATCAGCATCTGCGCGGCTGGGCGGGGCAGGAGGCGGCACAGCGGCTGGGCAACCCGGTCTTTCACATCCATCGCGGAGAGCCGCCGGTCTCGGATATGGTGGTGCCCTTCGCGATGCTCTTGAACCTTGCCTCGGCTGCGTCGGCCAGCGACACCGAAACGCTCTGGGGCTTCATTCGCCGCTATGCGCCCGAGGCGACGCCCGAAAGCCATCCCGGGCTCGATGCTGCGGCGGGGTTTGCGGTGCGGTACTATCAGGAGCGGGTGGCGCCCCTTAAGACCTACCGCGCCCCGGATGCGCGCGAAGAGGCGGCGCTGCGCGATCTGCAGGCGCGGCTGGAGGGCTGGGACGGTCCGGCCGAGGCTGAGGCGCTGCAGGATATGGTCTTTGCGGTGGGCAAGACGCATGGGTTCGAGCCGCTGCGGGCCTGGTTCTCCTGTCTTTACGAGGTGCTGCTGGGTGCGGCCCAGGGCCCGCGCTTCGGCGGGTTTGTCGCGCTCTACGGGGTGGATGAGACGGCGGCGATGATCGAGGCGGCCCTGACGCGCGAAGCTGCGGTCTGAGCTCTGCGCGATCTCCGCTCTGCCGTGTCAAACAAGCGCGTTGCGGCACAACACTGAAAGCCGCAGAGCGTCGCGGGCGCGTGGAGCCGGGTGTGAAGGGCTGAGGGGAGGGGTGGGCCGCTCCACCCAAGCCGCCCGCATAGGGCTGCGTCTCGCCGTGAGTATTTGGACCAAGAAGAAGCTGCAGAGGTTGCGCGCAGGCGGGTGAGGCAATTTGGTCCCGATCGGCGGGGTGTATTTGGGAGGCCGGCGCTCCAAGCTGCGCGCGCACCGGCTGGACAGGGCGGCCGACGACGCTGTCCGGCGCAGCTTCTGACCCACATCACCACGTGCCAATTGGCTCTGTTTGGGTGGGATGCCGGCCACGGGCGCGGGCCGGCCCACAGGCCCGGCCCGGCGGCGCGCGGGGCTCGATGCCCCAAAGCGACGCCCCCCTTTCGGGTGCGCAAGCGCGTGCGGGTCGCCGCGTTCGATACCCCCGGGCTGCCGCATGACACGGGCCGTCGCGGGGTTCAGCCCGGCGCGGAGGGTGCAGCACCGGCTGTTTGGCGGGCCAGCACATGGGTCCAAAATGCCATGCCCGCCAGCATCGCGACAAAAAAGACCAAAAAGCCCGGCGCGTCGCTCGCGCTCAGGGCCACCAGTGCCGGGCCGGGACAGATCCCCACCAGGCCCCAACCGATGCCGAGAAGCGCCGCACCGCTCAGCAGCCTGCTGTCCAGCTCGGTGCCGGGCGGGGCCGGCAAGGCGCCGCCCAACAGCGATTTTTGCCGCGCCTCGGCAACCCGCCAGCCGGCAAAGGACACCGCCATCGCCCCGCCCATCACAAAGATCAGGGTCGGATCCCAGGCCCCGAAGAGGTCCAGAAACGCCCGCACCCGCGCCGGGTCGACCATATCCGAGATCACCAGGCCCAGCCCGAACACCAGGCCCGCGCCCAGCGCCACCAGGCGCCGCAACGCCGCTTGCGCCATCGTCCCGCCCTCCGCTCAGACCAGACGCATCAGCGCAACCGTGGCAATCGCCGTGGCCATAAAGACCGGCACCGCCACCCAGGAGCGTCGCGACAGCCGCGGCATGCCGCAGACCCCATGGCCGGAGGTGCAGCCGCCGCCCATCCGGGTGCCGATGCCCACCAACAGCCCGGCCGCGGCGGCGAGCCCAAGGGCGCCGGGGGCGCTGATCTCGATCTGGCCACCCGCGGCACGATAGATCAGCGGCGCGGCCAGCATCCCGGCCAGAAACAGCAACCGCTCGATCCAATCGACCGGCCGCCGCCGTTCAAGCAATCCGCCCAGGATCCCGCTCGCCCCCATGATCCGCCCGTTGACGAGCAGCATCGCCGTCGCGGCCGCGCCGATCAGCGCCCCGCCCAGCGCACCCAACAGCCAATCCATCTGCATGCCCCGCCCCCAAACTGCATCTCTCACCCCAAAGGGATCTACACAGCGCCGCCGGGGAAGTGAACCGACAGCGCTTGCCGACGCGCGCTGGCGCCCCATCATTGCCCCCCGAAGGGAGAGCGACATGACACTGACCGACCTGCCGCGCGCGGCATTCCGGACCCTGGCACAGATGACCGCGCTTGCGGTCCTTGTCGGCATCCTGTCCCTCTCGCCGCATCGCGCCGCGGCCCAGGATGGCGACCCGGCGATCGAGGGCGTCATCACCCGCCAGATCGAGGCGTTTCTGTCCGAGGATGTCGAGCGCGCTTTCACCTTCGCCTCGCCGATGATCCAGCAGATGTTCGTGACCCCCCAGCGCTTCGGCCAGATGGTCCGCCAGGGCTATCCGATGGTCTGGCGCCCGTCGGAGGTCACGATGGGCGAGCTGCGGGTCGAGCGCGGGCGGCCGGTCCAGTCGGTCATCCTGCGCGATGCGGCCGGTGCCCTTTTCATTGCCGATTACGAGATGATCCAGATCGACGGCGCCTGGCGCATCAACGGGGTGCGCATCCGCCGCGCCCCGGATGCCGGGGCCTGATCGCCGCGCCCGTCCCGCCTTCCGCCGCGCCCTCCGCTGCGATCGCGCCGCGCCCCTAAAAAGCGAACCATTGGGCAACCTGCACGCCGACACCATCGTCGCCAGCCAGCCCGATGCTCAGACCCAGCTGCAAATGGCTGCCCTCCCACACCTCATAGGCGATGTTCGGGGCCAGCTTGATGATCTCGCCATCGGGAAAATAGGCGGTCTGAAGCTGGCCATAGACCAGCCAGCGCGCCGCCGGCCGCAGCCCCAGCGTGATGTCGGCCTTATAGACCAGCTCATCCTCGGCCACCCGCCATTCGATGGAGGTGTCGAGCGCCATCCAGCCGCCGCCCAGATCGCTCTCAAACCCGCGCCCCCAGGACAGGCCCGGCCGAAGACGCGCCGTGGTGCCATCTTCGGTCTCATCCAGCCAGCCCAGCCCAAGCTCGGCGGCAAAGACATGGCCGCTGTCAAGCTGGGCCAGGGTGCGGCGGGCGGTGACCAGCCCGGCAAATTCCTGGCTGTCATCGCCATCGGCGATCGAGCCGATAAAGCCCAGCGTCCACGCCTCGGTCAGCCCGTATTCGGCAAAGACCGACCCGAAGAGGCTGAATTCCGAGCCCGGGGTCTGAAGGCTCTCAAGCCCGGTGGAAAACAGGCTCGAGACCGAGATGAAGCTCTGCCCCTCGCCCCGCGGCCAGGCCCCGGCCAGGGCAGAGGCGGGCATCAAACCCACCGCCCCCGGCAGCGCGCTCAGCGCCAGGATCCGTGCCCACTGCATGAAGAAGCCTCATCATATGCCTGTTTTGACTAGATTATCAGAAAGCGAATCGCATTCAAAGCACGCAGTGCCATTGGATCGTGCTTCACGCGCCCGTCTTAACTGACCCTGTGCGCAGCACAGACCCTCCCCAGGGTCGATTGCTCCCTATTTTTTGTCGGAATCGTTGACGCAGGTTAGACCGAAGCGCATGACAACTCTTTGCCGGCAGTTTCGGTGCTTAGAT
>JBCDDO010000265.1:0-4741 GCA_039180245.1 Pseudomonadota bacterium
CCACCGCCACCCGCGCCCAGATCCGGCATCACAGCGCCCGCCACCCGGCCCGCGCCGTCTCCGCCGCCGAGATCATCGACGGTGGGACCACCCCGGAGGCGACCCTTGCCTGGGCGCAGGCGGCCGGCGGGCTGCCGCTTGTCTACAGCTCGGCCGAGCCCGAGGCGGTCGCCGCGGTGCAGGAGGAATTCGGCCGCGAGACCGCCGCCCTGGCCATCGAGGACTTCTTTGCCAAGCTCGCCCAGCAGGCGGTCGCGGCCGGTGTCTCGCGGATCATCACCGCCGGCGGCGAAACCTCGGGCGCGGTGGTAGAGGCGCTTGATCTCACCGAACTTGCCATCGGGCCGGAGATCGACCCCGGCGTGCCGGCGCTGCGGGCCGGGCCGGATCTCGTCCTGGCGCTCAAATCCGGCAATTTCGGCGCCGAGAGCTTCTTTGAAAAGGCCGCCGCCCAGCTCGGCCCATGACCGGACCCCCTCCATGGCAAACCCGGCCCCACGGCAAACCCGGCCCTGACAGGACCCCAATGACCCCGACCCCGGACACCCAGCTGCGCGAACAGATCTGCCGCCTGGCGCAATCGCTTTTCGAGCGCGGGCTCACCCATGGCTCCACCGGCAATATCTCCGCGCGCACCGAAGATGGCGGGCTTCTGGTCTCGCCCACCGGCACCAGCTTTGGCCGGCTCGATCCCGCGCGGCTCAGCCGGTTCGACGCCCAGGGCCGGCTCATCGACGGCGATCCGCCGACCAAGGAGATGCCGCTGCACACCGCATTCTACGACACGCGCAGCACGGCCGGCGCGGTCGTCCACCTCCATTCCTGCCATTCCGTGGCGCTCTCGCTCCTGCCCGATCTCGACCCGGACAATTTCCTGCCGCCCTTCACGCCCTACGCGATCATGCAGCTTGGCCGGGTCAAGCTCCTGCCCTTCTTCGTGCCCGGCGATCCGGCCATGGGCGCGGCGGTGCGCGGCCTTGCCGGCAAACGCGCGGCGGTGATGCTGGCCAATCACGGGCCGGTCGTTGCCGGCAAAGCCGTCGAGGCGGCCTGCAATGCCATCGAGGAGCTGGAGGCGACCGCGCGGCTGGCGCTGATCCTGCGCGGCGCGCCGGCCCAAACCCTGACCGCCGAGCAAATCGGCCAGGTGGTCACACGCTTTGATGTGGAGTGGGAGACATGACCCGGTTTTCGGCCAATCTGGGCTTTTTGTGGCGCACGCTGCCGCTGCCCCAGGCCATTCACGCCGCCAAAGAGGCCGGGTTCGATGCGGTCGAATGCCATTGGCCCTATGACACCCAGGCCGCGGCGGTGCGCGCGGCGCTACTAGCAACCGGGCTGCCCATGCTCGGGCTCAACACCCGCCGCGGCGCGCCGGGCGAGAACGGGCTCTCTGCCCTGCCGGAGCGCGAGGCCGAGGCCCGGGCTGCAATCGCCGAGGCCATCGCCTATGCCGAGGCCATCGACGCAGGGGCAATCCATGTCATGGCGGGCTTTGCGCGGGGCGATGCGGCCCGGGCGGCGTTTGAGCGCAACCTTGCCTTTGCCTGCGACCAGACCGACCGGACGATCCTCATCGAGCCGCTCAACCGCCATGACGCGCCGGGCTATTTTTTGGAGACGACCGCCGAGGCCCGCGCGATCATCGAGGCGGTGTCGGCGCCCAATCTGCGCCTGATGTTTGACTGCTATCATGTCGGCCGGACAGAGGGCGATCTCTGCACCCGCCTCACCGACCTTCTGCCCATCATCGGCCATATCCAGTTTGCCGGCGTGCCCGATCGCGGCCCGCCCGATTGCGGCGAGGTGAATTACCGCGCGGTTTTTGCGCATATCGCCGCCCTGGGCTGGACCGCCCCGCTGGGCGCCGAGTACAAGCCGGCAGGCGACACCGCCATCGCCGCCTGGCTTCCCGAATTTCGTGCCGTAAACACCCCCTGACCGACACCTTTTGGCCCCCCCTTTGGACCGCCCCCTTGAACCGCCCCCTTTGGACCGCCTATGCCAGATCGGTGAGGTCGCGCTGCAGATCGAACCCCGGGGCGCCAGGGCGACCTGCACACCCAGATCGTGCCCAAACCATCAACCGGGCCGTGACGCAGATCGCGACGGCCGCTCGACAACACCGAGCAATGGCGACCCCGACAGGATTCGAACCTGTGACCTGCCGCTTAGGAGGCGGCCGCTCTATCCTGCTGAGCTACGGGGCCGGCGCCGGTGTTTTAAGCCAAAACGTGCCGTTTGCGCCAGCCATGAGACGCCCGGGCGCCGGGGGCCGGTGATTTTTTCGCGCCCACCGCACGGCCCCGCACTCCGGATGGGATTGCGCCGGCCCGGCCCGTCGCCGATGGTGCGGACGGGAGGGAGCCGGAATGGACACCATGCCGCAATTCGTGGCCAAGGCCGCGCGATTGTGCCGCAGCGTTGCGGCCATGCTGATCGCCGGGGTCCTGCGCCGGCTCGACAGCGACGAGGTCGAGGCCCGCCTGGCCGCCCGCGCACTCCGCGAGCAGATCACCGTCACGGCCCTTGTGCTAGTGCACTTTTCCTCATGGCGCTCTTGGCCGCGCAGGGCGGCATATGGGGCATGCTGGCCTTCGGCGCCCTGGTGGTCTTTTTGGGGCGCTGATCGCGCATGCAATCGTACGCAATTGAAGTTGCAGAAGAAATCTGGGCCGCAGTGATCCGATCCGGCACCGGATCCGCTAAACACAATGTCTCGACGGGAGGATCGAACATGGGTACCGGACCTGGAATCTTCGCCCTCGGCACGCTCGGTTTCATGGCGGCTATTACCTAACTGAGCGCGCGCAGCATGGAAAAGCGCCACCGAATGAACCTGCCAAAATGCAGCCTGACGGCCGAGGCGCCGCACCGAATGCGCGCCCGCGGGGCGTAACGCCGAAGGCCGGGCCATGCCGGGCCGGTCGCACTGCCCCGCCCAAACCCGGGCGGCGGGTCCGCGCGCCAGGCCCAGATCATCATCGGCTAAGGCACCGCGATCCTTGACCTCGCCCGCCGCCTCGGGTCCCATGCGCAATCGGGGCGAGACGAGGCAGTGAGATGACAGTCCAGCCGGTGTTTGACGGGCATAACGACCTCCTGCTGCATCTGTGGCGGGAGGGCGATCTGGAGGGGTCGAGCTTCATCGCCGGGCGGGCCATGGGCCATATCGACCTGCCGCGCGCCCGCGCGGGCGGCCTGGCCGGCGGCTTCTTTGCGATCTTCGTGCCGAATTTCCTGCCCCGCCACCTGCCCATGGGCAGTGCGGCCGATGGCAAGGTCGAGAACCTGCCCTCGATCGCGGCCGTCGATCCCGCCCAGGCGCGCATCGCCACCGTTGAGATCGCGGCGATCCTGCTGCGCCTGGCCCGCGCCCATCCCGACGCGCTCGCCATCTGCCGGCGCCCGGGCGACATCGCCGCGGCCCGTGCCCGCGGGGCGATCGCGGCGATCCTGCATCTGGAGGGCGCCGAGGGGATCGGCCCCGACCTGGCCGAGCTGGAGATCCTGCATGCCGCCGGGCTGCGCTCGCTGGGGCCGGTCTGGTCGCGCCCCAACATCTTCGGCAATGGGGTGCCGTTTCGCTTTCCCGCCAGCCCCGATATCGGCCCCGGCCTCACCGATGCCGGCCGGCGGCTGGTCACCGAATGCAACCGCATGGGCATTATCATCGACCTGTCGCATCTCAACGAGGCCGGGTTTTGGGAGGTCGCCCAGCTCTCCGACGCGCCGCTGGTGGCCACGCATTCCAACGCCCATGCCCTTTGCGCCTCGTCGCGCAACCTCACCGACCGGCAGCTCGATGCGATGGCCGAGCGCGGCGGCGTGGTCGGGCTGAACCTGGCGATCGGCTTCCTGCGCGAGGATGGCCGCCGCATCGCCGAGACCCCGCTGGCCACGGTGTTGCGGCATTTCGAGCATCTCATCGACAAGCTGGGCGAGGATGGGGTGGCGCTGGGCTCGGATTTCGACGGCGCGCTGGTCCCGCGCGAGATCGGCGATGCCGCCGGCCTGCCGGCCCTGGTCGGCGCGATGGAAAAGGCAGGCTATGGCGCGCCGCTCATCGACAAGATCTGCTGGCGGAACTGGACCGCCTTTCTCGACCGCAACCTGCCCAACCGCTAGCTGGGCCGGAAACCGCGCCGGAAACCGCGCAGCCGCGCGTACAGCCCCCGGCACCGCGCTCTGGCCTCGCCTGCCGCTTCATGAGATACCGGACCGCGATGAGAGGGAGCACTTGACCCGATGATCCGACCCCTGTTTTTGGCCCTTGCGCTGCTTGTGACCGCCCCCGCCGCCTGGGCGCAGAGCGGCGCGGATTTGCAGCGCATCTCGACCTATCTCAACGCGATCACCACGCTGACCGGCAATTTCGTCCAGACCAATCCCGATGGCACGGTCAATGAGGGGCGCTTCTTCATCCGCAAGCCCGGGCTGATGCGGTTTGAGTACGAGCCGCCCAATATGGCGCTGGTCATCGCCGATGGCGTCTGGGTGGGGGTGGTCGACCGCGCCTCCAATTCCGACGCGCAGCGCTACCCGATCTCCGAAACGCCGCTCGATCTGCTGCTGCGCGACCGGGTCAATCTGGCGCAGGAGGGCACGGTCCAGCGCATCGACAAGGCCAATGGCCAGCTGCGGGTGACAGCCGGCGATCCCGACGATCCCGGCTCGGGCGGGCTGACCCTGGTCTTTTCGGACCGGCCGCTGGAGCTGCGGCAATGGATCGTCATCGACG
>JBCDDO010000266.1:0-4724 GCA_039180245.1 Pseudomonadota bacterium
CACGACCGCGACCGGGCTCGCGCGGCTTAGCACCAGGTCCAGCGGATGTGAAGGCCCGATTTTGCGCAGCACCAGGGTCAGGCAAGCGGCCAGCATGGGACCAGTATGGCGCCAGCTCAGATCCCGTACGGGGCCAGCACAGGCCCGGATCCACTGCGGCGAACCGGCCCGCCGCAGTGTTGGTGGCGCTGGGCGTTCAAATGGCACCAGCGCGCTTTCAAGCCGGCACCGGGGTCTGGTGCGCGATCGACTGCGCCGACCCTGTCAGCGCGGCTCTTCGGTCAGATGCGGCGCGCGGGGCTTTCGCGACACCGATCAGCGCCGCGGCGCCGCGCGCGCGGTGGAAACGTGCCGGCATCTCTGCGCCCGCCCGAACGGCTCTTGACCTTCCGCGCGCTCTGACACTTGAGTGGAGCGCGTCTGGGTGCGGGCCGAGCAATCCATGCCGGCTGGCCATAGCGGCATAGACCAAATAGCGCCGGGCACCGCACCATCCCAGTGCCGCATTGACCGTCACAAGGCCCTGTCATGACCGTAAGTGCTGCCAAAACCCCGCCTGGCGCCGCGCCCACCCCAAGCTATTTGCCGATCATTCTGGCAGCCTCGATCATTCTGGCCCTGTCTTTTGGCGCGCGCTCGATCTTTGGGGTCGTGCTCGCGCCATTGTCGAGCGATCTGGGCTGGCCACGCGAAACCTTTGCCCTGTCACTGGCGCTTCAAAACCTCATCTGGGGTCTTGGCCAGCCCTTTTTCGGCGCTGTCGCGGACCGGATCGGCGATCGCAAAGCGCTGTGGATCGGGCTGCTGTGTTACCTGGCCGGCATGCTGATCAGCGCGGTTGGAACCGCCCCCTGGATGCAACATCTGGGCGTTGGGTTCTTTGTCGGGCTGGGCACGGCGGGCACGGCCTTTGGTCTGGTGCTGGCCGCGGTGGGGCGTGCGGTGCCCGAGGCAAAGCGGAGCCGGGCGCTGGCCCTGGTGGCTGCGCTGGGGGCCTCGGGCCAGGTGCTGATGCCGCTTCTCGCCCAGGCGATCGAGGCCAGTCAGGGGTGGCAATTGGCCATCGCGGCAACAGGGGCACTGCTGTTGCTCGCGGCCTTTGCGATCCCCTTTATGCGCGCTCCGGCATCGGGCCTGCCGCGGCTAGACCCCGACCCGATGGGCGTGGCCCTTGCCAACGCGCTGCGGCAGCCAAGCTATGTGCTGCTCAATTTGGGATTTTTCGTCTGCGGATTTCACGTCGCATTCATATCCGCGCATTTTCCGGCCTATGTGGCCGAAGTGTGCCGGGCCTTCACGCTGATGGACCGCACCGTCTCGCCCGAGGCGTTGGGGGCCGCCACGCTCTCGATCACCGGCGCGGCAAACATCGCCGGCACGCTTTTGGCCGGCGAGCTCGGTGCGCGATATCCCAAACCCTATGTGCTGTCGGGCATCTATGCGCTGCGCGCGCTGCTCATCCTTGCCTTTCTCGCGCTGCCGGCCACCCCGGCCTCGGTCATCGCATTCAGCGCTCTGATGGGGATCCTTTGGCTTTCGACCGTGCCGTTGACCAGCGCCTTGGTGGCCACGATGTTCGGGCCGCGCAACCTTGCCACGCTCAGCGGGGTGGTGTTTCTGAGCCATCAGCTGGGCAGCTTTCTGGGGGTTTGGATGGGTGGCCGGTTCTACGATCTTTACGGCAGCTATGACACTGTCTGGATGGTGGCGATTGGGCTTGGGATCTTTTCGGCCATCGTTCATCTGCCGATCTCTGAAAGACGGCTCGATGCTGCGCCCGCCTGAGCCTGCCATGCCGGAATGGATCATCTCCGAGGCGCCGGTTCCCTATCCCCAGGCGCTGGCCGAGATGGAGGCGCGCGTCGCCGCGATCCGGGCCGGCTGCGCGCGCGAGGCGGTCTGGCTTTGTGAGCATCCGCCGCTTTACACGGCCGGCACCTCGGCCCGGCCCGAGGATCTGCTGAGCCCGGACCGGTTTCCGGTGTTCCGCGCCGGGCGTGGCGGTGAGTACACCTATCACGGCCCTGGCCAGCGCGTGGCCTATGTCATGCTCGATCTGGAAAAGCGCGGTCGCGATCTGCGCCGATTTGTGTGGCTGCTAGAGGCCTGGATCATCGAAACGCTCGCGCAGTTCGCCATTCGGGGCGAGCGGCGCGCGGGCCGGGTCGGCATCTGGGTGGCGCGGCCAAACAAAACGCCCCTGCAAGATGGCAGCCCGGCCGAAGACAAGATCGCCGCAATCGGGCTGCGGGTGCGGCGCTGGGTGAGCTTTCACGGCATCGCCCTCAATGTCGAGCCGGATCTCGCCCATTTCGACGGGATCGTGCCCTGCGGGATCCGCGGGCATGGGGTGACCAGCCTGGCCGATCTGGGCTTGCCGGTGGCCATGCCGGATGTGGATCTGGCGCTTCGCGCGGCATTCGAGACGGTGTTTCTCTCTTCAGCCGCGCCCGGGGAACCGGCCCCGTCGCTCAGCGGTAACTGACCACCTCGAACTCCACACCATCCGGATCGCGGAAGTAAAAGCGCCGCCCGGGCTCGTACTCGCCAAAGCCATAGGGCTCGAACCCGGCAGCCGTCACCCGTTCCCGCACCGCGTCGAGATCGGCCACCTCGACCCCGACATGGTTGAGCCCGCCCGCGGTGACATAGCTGTTGGGGGCTGCGACCGCCTCGGGGTTTTCGCCGTAAAGCGCCAGATAGCTCGACGCCCCGCCCACATGGACGGTGTAGCCGGAGCCGCGTGCGGCCCCTTCCCAGCGGATATGCCATCCAAACAGCTCCACAAGCCGCGCCGCGCTGGCCCTCGGGTCGGACACGGTCAGGTTCACATGCTCCAAAACGATCTCGCTCATCGGGCTCTCCTTTCGCTTGACCTCTCCTGGCTAATTTCTCAACCTCACTTGAGGTCAAGGTATTTCTTGAGGTGAGGCATGCTGCCGCCATTGCTGAGCATCGGTGCGCTGGCGTCGCGCACGGGCCTGTCGGTCTCGGCGATCCGGTATTATGAAAGCGTCGGGCTGATCGCCCCGGCCCGCAACGCCGGCGGTCATCGGCGGTTCTTGCGCGCCGATATCCGGCGCCTGAGCTTCGTGATCGTCTCGCAGAATCTGGGCATTCCGCTGGCCCGCATCAAAGCGCTGCTCGCACGGCTTCCCACCGACCGTGCGCCGGACCCGCGGGACTGGGCGGATATGGCCGCGGAGATGCGCGCCGAGCTCGACGCACGGATCCAGACGCTGTCGCGGCTGCGCGACACGCTGGATGGATGCATTGGCTGCGGCTGTCTGTCGATGCGCGCCTGTGCGCTCTTCAACCCGCAGGATGCCGCGGCACGCCACGGGGCCGGGCCGCGCTATCTATTGGGCGATCCCGATCCGCAAAGCGCGCCGGCCGATCCGGTCTGACCGCGCGGCGCAGGCGGGCCGATCTTCCGCACTGCGCCGCAAATCGGTGCGCCGATGGGTCGGGGAGGTCCAGCGCGCCAGGGTCGCCGTGCCCAGCTTCCGCTCCTTGGACCCGGTCACCCTGCAGCAAAAATTCCGCATATTTCTGTAAATGCGGCAATCTATCCGTTGAGGCGCAGCCGGCGCAGCGCTACTCCGAGACTGCCGCGGAGGCTTCTCCGCATGCCGCCGTCATCACGACGCAAGTCCGGGAGCTTTGCATGGCAGACGCAGCCGTCCACTCGCAGCACGAGGACACCCGCGGATTTTTCACCCGCTGGTTCATGTCGACCAACCACAAAGACATTGGCATCCTCTACATCTTCACCTCGGCCCTGCTTGGCTTCATCGCAGTGGCCTTCACGGTGTTCATGCGGCTGGAACTGATGGAGCCGGGCATCCAGCACATGTATCTTGCCTATGCGGCGGATGCGGACAACCTGCGCGCCAGCTTCGACCGGCTCTTTGCCGATCTCACCGCGGCATCCGGAACCGGCGCTGTGCACGCGCAAGAGGCGCTGATGGCGCTGCGCGACACGCTTTTGGCGAGCTCGGCCGATGCTGCCGGCCAGATTGTCATTGATGGTGGGCTGCGCGACGCGGTTATCTCGACGGTCGAAACCGCGGCGGCCAGCGCGCCAAGCACGGTCGAAGCAAGCCTGATCTATGGGTTGGGCGACACGCTTGACGGCGACCCGAACGGGCATCTGTGGAATGTGCTGATCACCGGTCATGGCATTCTGATGATGTTCTTTGTGGTCATCCCGGCGCTCTTCGGCGGCTTTGGAAACTATTTCATGCCGCTGATGATCGGCGCGCCCGACATGGCTTTCCCGCGGATGAACAATCTGAGCTACTGGCTTTATGTCTGCGGCTCGTCGCTTGCCGTGGCCTCGCTGCTGGCGCCCGGCGGAAACGGCCAGACAGGGTCGGGGGTCGGATGGGTGCTCTACGCGCCGCTCTCGACCTCCGAACAGGGCATGTCGATGGATCTGGCGATCTTTGCCGTCCATGTCTCGGGGGCAAGCTCGATCCTCGGCGCGATCAACATGATCACCACCTTCCTGAACATGCGCGCACCGGGCATGACCCTGTTCAAAGTGCCGCTGTTCTCGTGGTCGATCTTCGTCACAGCCTGGTTGATCCTGCTGTCCTTGCCAGTTCTGGCGGGCGCAATCACCATGCTTTTGATGGACCGCAACTTTGGTTTCACGTTCTTTGATCCAGCCGGTGGCGGTGACCCGATCCTCTATCAGCACATCCTGTGGTTCTTCGGCC
>JBCDDO010000267.1:0-4711 GCA_039180245.1 Pseudomonadota bacterium
CCGTAATTGTCGTAATAACCTGCATCGACCACGCGCCGATAGGGGCTGGTCGGCAGGGCCGATGAGGGCGCGATATAGGGAAACGCCGCATTCAGGCGCACCGCGGTCTTCAGCTTGAAACTGTCGCGGCTGTCGCGGAACCAGTCGAAAAAGACCGCCCGCTCGCTGCGGTCGCCGCTGCGCACCTTGTCCATGTCGAGATTGCCGATCAACAGGGGCTGCCCCGTCTCGACCAGCATGGGCGAGAAGATGATCGAGGGTTTGACCCCGATCGCCTCCTGGTCCCAGATATCGCCAAACGAGACGTTGAGCGTGCGCCACTGATCCTCCAGCACCGTGCCCCGGTCGGTGCGCTGCACACCGGCCATGAACAGCCGCGGGATGTCGCGCTGCACCAGTTGCTGCGCCACCGCCGAGAGCGAGTCGCGCGGCAGCGGGTATTTCCTCTGATAGGGATAGGGTTTCTCGCCCGGTCCCGGCGTCACCTTGCCCAGTGTCTGGGCATCGAGGATGTCCTGCTCCATCTGCGCCAGGATCGAGCGTTCGGGCAGGCCGGTCTCGTTCATCATGGCGGTGAAATAGGCGCCCCCCACCATGCCGCCCGAGGCGCCGGTGATCAGCCGGATATTGCCGCAAAAGCCCGGCAACTCGCCATCGCCTTCCAGCCGCGCCAGTTCGTCGAGCACCATCGCGGTCCAGAACGAGGCGCGATAGGCGCCGCCGGAGGTCGCGATCACCACCATCTTGGGCTTCGAGCCATCGGGCGCGACCCGCCGGCGCCAGCTCTCCAGCGCCTGGATCGGGTCGATGTCGCGCGCGCCTTTGGGGGTGTGAAGCCCGCCGGCGCTGGTATCGAGCGCCGGAGCGCTCTGCCCGGCCGAGTCCGCCCGCGCCTCGGCCTCGGCGACCGTCTCGGTCTCGCCCATCAGCGTCTCGATCATCTCGGCGGCTTCGTCGTTCAGCGCCAGCATCCTGGCCGGGTCGGCCTGTTTGGGCGCGCCGGCGGTGGCCGAGGATGTGGGCGCCGCGTCTTCGTCCTTCGTGCCGTAGAACTTGTGAATATCGAGCATCAGCCCGGTCTGATAGTGATTGACCAGTTCGCCATTTTCGTTGCGCGCGACGATGCCGGGGATCTCGAATTTCAGCGGCGCATCCGTCTTGAACAGCGTGCTGAACAGAACGATCAGCAGCAACAGCCCAAAGAACACCAATGGCCGCCACCCGATCTCGAACAGGCTGATCGTCGCATAGAGAAACAGGAGCAGCGAAAACAGCGTCACGATCGCGACACCCGGGATCAGCCGCCTGTAGACCAGCGCGCCGCCCATGATCACGCCCGCCGGAATCGCCAGCGCAATCGTCGGGCGCAGGCTGTACCACTGGTAGACACCGGGACGTTCGGGTACCCAGGGCATCACCGCGACCGCAATATGCAGCATCGCCCAGCCCAGCCCCAGCCCCAGCGCCAGCCCGATCGCACAGCGCACCCGCTCATAGGGCAGAAACGGCCCCACCTGTTTGCTGACCGAGACGACGCCCAACAGAAAGTTCAGCAACGAGGTCACGATCACATAGGGCATCACCTCGGGGATCATGCGATTCATGAAATCCGGGTCGACATCGTCCGCCCGGACATAGCCCAGCGTGTAAACCGTGCCCCAGACCAGCGTCACATAAACCACGATCCAGGCCTGCACAAAGATCGCCGGGCTGTTCAGAAACGCACCCCAGCGCCCCTTTTGCGCATATTGCGTGGACAGGGCCGGATCGTCATGGAACATATTGTGCAAGCCCAGGCCCGAATTCGGAACCCCGGCGAGGCTGCTGAGCAGGATCAGATAGAAAAGGAACAACACCCAATGTTCCATGACCGTCAAAAGCACATCGCGTGCCGACACGAGCCACTCGATCAAGACCGGCATCATCGCTGCATTCCCATTGTCGCGCTTCCCCCGAAAGCTCTCTTTGATTGAATCGTACCATTGGAACTCAATTGCCGAAAGCACCGAACGCGGCGCGCCCTGCCGCACCCCGCGATCCGCCAAACCCGCGCGGCGCGCGCGCCATGATTTCGCGGCGCGCCTTTCTGGCGTGGATGGCCGGCGCGGCGGCGGCCGCCGCGGGCTATGCCGGGGCGGTCGAGCCGGGGCTGAGGCTGCGGGTACAGGAATGGCATCTGCAGCCGCGCCACTGGCCCCGGGGCAGGCGGCTGCGCATCGTGATCATCGCCGACCCCCATTGCGCCGAGCCGCACATGCCGCTGGGCCGGCTCGCGCGGATTGTCGCGCGGGCCAACAGCCTGGGCGGCGATCTCATCGTGCTGGCGGGCGATTACGTGGCCGGTCACCGGTTCCTGACCCGCGTGCCGCATGCGGATGAAATCGTGCCGGTGCTCGACCGGCTGTCGGCCCCGCTGGGCGTGCATGCGATTCTGGGCAATCACGACTGGTGGGAGGATGCCGAGGCCCAGGCCCGCCGGGCCGGGCCCACCGCGTTTCACGGCGCCTTCGCCCGCTCCGGCATCACGCTGATGGAGAACTCGGCGCGGCGCCTGACCCATCGGGGCCAGCCCTTCTGGCTCGCGGGTATGGGCGACCCGATCGCCTTTACCCACAGCCCGCGCCCCGGCCCGCGCCGCGGGGTCGACGATTATGCCGCGATGCGCGCCCAGATCACCGATGACGCGCCCGCCATCCTGTTGCTGCACGAGCCCGATTTCTGGCCCCACTGGGGCGAGCGCTTTGCTCTGGGTCTCGCCGGGCATACCCATGGCGGGCAGGTCCGCCTGTTCGGCTGGTCGCCCATCGTGCCCTCGGTCTATGGCAACGCTTACGCCTATGGCCCGGTCGAGGAGCGGGGCCACACGCTGGTGATCTCCGGCGGGCTGGGTTGCTCGATCCTGCCCGTGCGCCTGGGCATGCCGCCGGAAATCACGGTGGTCAATCTCAGCTGAGGCAGGTATCAGCAGGGCGGGCAGAGACCGGGTTCCTGCCCGGTCGCTTCGCCCGATACACGACAGACCGACCTGATAGATAGACGCCCCCGACCCGGCGCTCGCCGCGCCGGCTTCGCAACAAGGCACCGACATCCATGGCAGACGCCACCACAAGGACGAGCCCACGCACCATTTTCGCCGCCACTAGCGGGAATGTGCTCGAATGGTACGACTTCACCGCCTATGGCTTTCTGGCGCCGGTGATCGCAAAGGTGTTCTTCCCCTCCGACGATCCCGTGGCCTCGCTGCTCTCGGCCTTTGCGGTGCTGGCGGTGGGCTATCTCGCGCGCCCGATCGGGGGCGCGATCTTTGGCCATGTGGGCGACCGGATCGGGCGCAAGCCCGCGATGATCACGGCCGTCGCACTGATGGGGGCGGGCTCGGTCGCCATCGCGCTGTTGCCCGGCCATGCCGCGATTGGCGCGACCGCCCCGATCCTGCTGGTGCTCATCCGCATGGTCCAGGGCATGGCCGTGGCGGGTGAGTACACCACCGCCGGTGTTCTGCTGATCGAGCAGACCGCGCCCGGGCGGCGCGGCTTTGTCGGGGGCTGGATCGCCTTTGCCATGATGCTGGGATGTGTAGCGGGATCGGGCGTGCCCGCCCTGCTGGGCGCCTTTCTCAGCCAGGCGCAGATCGAGGCCTGGGGCTGGCGGATCCCGTTTCTGCTGGGCAGCGTGGTCGCGGCCTACAGCATGATCATCCGGGCCCAGCTGACGGAATCCCTGCTCGACCGGGCGACCAGCATCTCGGCCCCGATCGTGAGCGCGTTTCGCGACCATTGGCGGCTGATCGGGCAGATGGTGCTGTTGCTGATCCCCGCCGCCGTGATCTATTTCGTGATCTTCGTCTACGCGGCGACCTATCTGACCGACCAGATGCACTTTTCCAGCGCCCAGGCCCTCGACATCACAACGATCAACCTGCTGATCATCGCGCTGCTCTCGGTCGGGCTGGGCAGCCTGTCTGACCGGGTCGGGCGGCGCGCGGTGTTTCTGGCGGGCGCTCTGGCGACCCTGGTGCTGGCCGGGCCGTTCTGGTGGCTGATGCATCAGCCGAGCCTGACGCTGGTTTTTCTGGGTCAGCTCGGGTTTTCGCTGGTCAACGCCGTCGGCTGGGCCTTGTCGATCACGGTGCTGGTCGAGATCGCGCCAAAGGGCCTGCGCTGTACCACGGTCGCCATGGGCTACAACATCTGCATGGCGCTGTTTGGCGGCACAACGCCGATGGTGGCGACCTATCTGGTCAGCCGCACGGGCGACGATTACGCCCCGGTCTATTATGTGATCGTCGCAACGCTGCTCTCGCTGCCCGTGATCCTCAGGCTGCCCCGGCTGATCGCGGCGCAAGGCCCTCAAACGCCCCCCTGATCCAGCCGATCAGCGCCCCCGCACGACAGGTGCGGGCCGGCGCGGTATACTCCCCGCAACAAGACAACAGCGGAGAACGCCAATGTCATCCACCATGGATTTCGACGACGCTACCTCGCGGATGGTCGACCAGATCTATGCCTCGCCCGATGTGGCGGCGACGCGGCAGGCCGTCTATCGCGCGATCGCCCCGCGCGCGGGCGAGCATTTCCTCGACCTCGGGTCAGGCCCGGGATATCTCGCGGTCGATCTCGCGCGCTCCGCCGGCCCGGCGGGCAGCTGCACAGGCGTCGATCTCAGCGCCACGATGATCCGGCTGGCCGGCGAAAAAGCCACCGGGATCGAC